>WQZC01000124.1 GCA_009780925.1 Actinomycetes bacterium
GCCCAACGTCACCGTCACCGACGTGCCCGCCGGCGGCTCATACACCTTGCCCGTCAACGTGTTGATCAACTTGATGTCGAACAACGCCAGCAGCTGCTTGTTGGTCACCGTGCCGGCGAACTTGGTGTAGCGCGGATCTGTTGTCTTGATCGGGGTGACCACCAGCCGGATGTTCCACGGCAACGAACCCGTGACGGTGGAGCCGCCGTCAACGTGGTTGACCCGACCGGCCTGCTTCTGCGCCTTGGCCAACTTGTCCTGCAGGCTCTGCGGCAGCTGCGCCCGCTGCTGGGCCGGCAGCGCGTTGAACATGTTGGTCGCCTTGGCCACCTTGTCCGCGTCGGCCCAGTTCTTCACCGGGTCCGGCAGCGAGTCGATCGCCTTGATCACGTCCGCCATCGACGGCGTCGGCAGAATCGTCATCGTGCCCTTGACGAACTGGACGGCGTAGTTCGGGCCGGCGAACGGGACGCCCGCCACGATGTCGTGCGGGCCGACCGCGGCGCCGGCGTAGGTCAACGACCCGGCCGTCAGCGCGTCGGTTCCCACCAGGCCGGTGGTGTGCCAGGTCAGCGTCGGATCTTGCTCCCCGAAGTACTTCTGCTCGTCGTCGGCGGTGACGGTGATCTGCTTCGGCGCCACGTTGACGGTCAACTCGACGTTGGACTCGGTCAGGTAGTTGGTGTTGTGCGGGTCGTAGCTCGCCAGGTGCGGCTGGGCGCCGGCCGGGCCCACCAGTTCGCTGGTCGGCTCATCCCAGGTCCAGTTGGTCCAGTTGTCGGGCAGCCCAACCACGTCCGCGAGGGTGTCGCCGTAGGTGGCGGTCAGGCCGGTGGGCACGGTGTACGCCGGATCGATGACCGGGTTCACCGTCAATGGCACCGTGCTTGTAGCGCAGTGATCGGTGTCGGACCAACCGGGCGCGTCAGCCCAATCGTAGTCTCGCAGGGCAGTGGCATTCGGGCAGAACGTCATCGCGTAGCCGGAATTGATCACCTGTGGGTTGGTGTTGCCCCCATCGACCCAGGCGAATGCGCCCAGGTCGGAGTCGGGCGGGGCCAGATCGTTCAACAGCGTCGTCGGATCGTAGTCGATCGACGCGTAGGACGGCCAGTCGATGGCCTGCGCAGTGGCCGGGGTGATGGTGAAGTGCTGGGCGCGCGAAGAACCGGTGACGTTGGTGCTGGTCGACTTCGCCCGGACCACCACCGACGCCTGGCCCGCGTCCTTGTTGTTGGAATAGATGACGTCGTAGTCGGACTCGGCGATCACGGCGCCGTCCCGGGTGGTCACCACCACTGTTGGCTCTTGATAGCCGCCGTCGTAGGGGAAGGTGTCCGGAGACACGGTGATCGTCACGTGCGCCAAAGACAGCTTGTGGACGGTGAAAGTGACCACCAAGGTTTTCGCCGCGAAAGTGTATGGATTGTCCAACGCCGGCCCCACGACCACGGTGACGTGATACACGCCCGCGTCCAGCCCGAGGATGGGCGCCACCTCGAATGAGGCGGTCGCGCCAACGGCGATGTCGAGATCGTCGGTGGGCACGACGAAGTCCGCGGTGTCACCGGACACCGTCACCGACAATGGACCGGTGTCGACGTTCCCGTCGTTGGTCACCGTCACTTCTCGCGTGGGCGCGGTCGAATAGCCGTATCGCGCGCTGGGGTCCCAAGGCGTCGGGGCGAGGGAGATGCCCGCAGTGTATGGCGTGGGCGCGAACTGATAGGTCAAAGTGACGGTCGCGCCGGTGTTGTCGCTGACGAAAGCGCCATTGTCGTTGATGGTCGCGGTTTGCAGGCCATTGAAGGAATAGCCGGGGTCGGCGGTCAGCAGCACCGAGACCAAGTACTGGATGTTTGGTCCGAAAGTGCCGGCCTCCGGGGACCAGGACAGCACCGAGCACTGATACCCGGTCCCGCCGGCGCAGGTGTCGGCGGGGGGCATCCCAGTGGCCGGCGCGGTGACGGTGGCATCTGGGTCGACGATCGCGGTGGCGAAGGCGACCACGATCGTGTGCGGGGCGGTGACATTCGCGAACGTGTAGGTCATGCTCGCCGGGTCGCTGACCGGCTGCGGCACGCCGTCCACCAGGATCGAGCCGATCACGTGCCCCGCGTCAGGCGTCATCGTGTAGGTCGCGGTGGTGTGCCGCAGCACCTGGGTCTCCCCCGAGGGAGTGATCTGGCCATTCGCGCCATCCACCGCGGCGGTGATGGTCATCATCTTGCTGGGGTCCACGGCGTTGTTGACGCCACCCGGCGGCAGCGCGCCGGCGGCGGAATGTGGCCGGGTCGAGCCGCCGCTGCCGACATCGGCGCCAGCGGCGACTAGGCCGCCCGCGCCGCCGTGTCCGCCCGACACCGTCAGATCCGCGTCGTCGACGGTGATGGTGATGTTCCCCGCCGCGCCGACGGCCGGGTCCCCACCGCCGCCGCCGATGCCGGCGCCACCGCCCCCGTTGCCATTGGAGCCACCGTCGCCGCCCGTTGCGGTGACCTGGCCGCCGACGATGATGATCTCGCCGCCCGCGCCCCCGGTGTCGGCAGCGGTCTGGTCGCCGCCGCCGCCGCCGATGCCGGCCCCGCCGCCGCCGTTGTTGCCGCCGTCGCCGCCGTGCGCCGCGACCACGCCGCCGGCGATGGTGATCTCGCCGCCGGCCCCGCCGCTGGCGCCGCTGCCGCCGCCGCCGCCGATCCCCGCGCCCCCGCCGGGCGTTCCACCACCGCCACCACCGCTCGCGGTGATCTGGCCGCCGATGATCGTGATGCTGCCGGCCGCCGTGCCGCTACCGCCGCCGATGCCCGCGCCCGAGGCGCCGCCGGTGGCGGTCAAGCTGCCGGCGCCGCCGATTTGGCCGAAGATGGTCAGGCTGTTGGCGCCGGTCACGGTGATGCCGGCCGCGCCGATGGCGGTGCCGTGCACCGTCATCACGCAGTCGTCGGTCAGGATCAGCACCACGTCGCCGGTGACGGTGAGGGTGTGGTTGTAGTTCAGGGTGGCGCTGTCGCACACGTACCACCCGTCGGGGCCGAGCGTGCTCTCCGTCCCAGTCAACTCGGTCGCCGCGGGCGCGATCAGATCATGGCCCGCCGCGTCCGCGTAGTGAACATCGCTCGCCGCGTTCGCCGCTGGGGCGAGCGCGCCGCCCAGCGCCGTCACTGCGGCGGCCCCGGCCAGTGGCAGCGCCAAGACGGCGAGCGCGGCCAGCGCTCGTTGCGTGGTGCTGCGGCGGAGGCCATTGCGAGTGATCATTTGCCATCCCCATCATGCGAAGTTTCGGTGGCACAACCCGTGCTGCCCGCATTCCCCACTTCAGTCAGTTACTCTGCCACACCCGTATAGAAAATCAACGACAGGGGAGGATCAGGGCCGTCCCCGGCGCGCCGGGCAGCGCGGTGGGCCCATCAGAGGCAGAGGCTCCGGCACGACGCACGCGACGCCATGCCGGAGCCTCCGGATCAGCTCAGGGGTCAGCCAACCGCGCTCGCGTGCCGGCCAGCGGTGCGCGGGCGAGCGGTGATCAACAGCCGTCGGGCCGCGAGCAGGGCAGCGCCGGCCAGGCACAGGCCAACCAACAGCGCCAGCCACAACGCCAACCCGCCAGCCCCACCACTCGGCGCCGCCGCCAGGCCCGCCGGAATCGAGTACTGGTTGCTGTCCGCGACCACGCCATACAGACTGAACGAGGACGCCTGGAACGTGACCGCGTCACCATGCACGCTGGCCGCCAACTGCTCCAGGGCACCGGCCGCCAGCTGGTGATCCACCGCGATCCCGGTCACCCCCTCCAGCGACAGCTTGCCCAACGTCACCGTCAACACCGTGCCCGCCGGCGGCTCGTAGGTCGCGCCGGTCAAGGTGTTGATCAACTTGATGTCGAACAACGCCACCAACTGCTTGCCGGTGAGCGCGTCAACGAAGTTGGTGTAGCGCGGATCCGACGCCGCGATCGGGGTGACCACCAGCCGGATGTTCCACGGCAATGAACCCGTGATCGTGTTGGCGCCGTCGATGTGATTGACCCGACCGGCCTGCGTCTGCGCCTTGGCCAACTTGTCCTTCAGGCTCTGCGGCAGCTGCGCCCGCTCCTTGGCCGGCAACGCGTTGACCGCGTTGGTCACCTTGGCGACCTTGTCCGCGTCGGCCCAGTTCCTCACCGGGACCGGCAGCGCCGGCAGGATCTTCATCGTGGCTTGAACGAACGTCTGGATCTTGTAGTTGGAGTTCTTCAGTGAACCGACCGTGATTGGGTGGCTGCCCACCGCCGTGCCGGTGTACTTCAACGATCCCGTGAAGCTGGACGTGGTGTCGCCATTCACCAGGTCGTTCGAGTGCCAGGTCAGAGCCGGGTCCGGGTCACCGAAGTATTTCCACGCGTTCTCGGCGGTGACGGTGATCGATGCCGGATCGACGGTGAACGTGACGTCGAAAGTCTGCGAGTCAGCCGCAGCCAGGTTGGTGTTGCCCGCCGCCGGACCCACGGTGACCGTTGCGGTGTGCCCCCCGGCGGACAGGCCAGTCTTCGGCACCACGGTGAACGTGGCAGTGTCGTCCGCAGTGTCAAGGCTCGACGGGTTGGTCTGAGTCACGGTGAAGTCGGATGGGTTCACGTCCACTGACAAGGCGCCCGCAGGCTCGGGGCCGGTGTTCGTGACCGTGAAGGTAACCGGCGTCTGGGCGCCGTAACCATACGTCGCGTCGGGGAAGGAGTGCGCAGTCTCAGACAACGAGATGCTGTAATCCGCGGCGAAGGTGACGGTGACGGTGTGGTCGGCGGTCACGTCGGTGAGCACAAACGACGTCTGGCCGGGAGCCACGGGGGTGACCGTGTACTCGCCAGTCTCATTAGCGTCAACCACGATCGACGCGATGGTGTAGTTGGTAGCGGCCGTCACGGTGAATGGTTGGTTCGCGTGCGGATACACAGTCACTGACCCGGTGGGAGATATCGACCCGCCAGTGCCGATGACTTGGGCCGTGAGGGTCCAGGGAATGACGGTGGCCGCCGGATTCACCCCAGTGGATGAGCCAGCGCCAACGTCACCGCCGCCACCGCCGATGTCAGCAGCAACGGCGCTGGCCGGCGCCCCCTGGCCATGGACAGAAGTGACGTCAGCGTCTGGGGGGGGCACGATAGCGATGTCGCCGGAGGCCCCACCGGCGGCATTGTTCCCGCCCCCGCCCCCGCCGATGCCAGCTCCACCGGCACTGTTGCTGATGATGTCACTGCCACCGCTTGCGTTGACCGTTCCGCCGATGATGGTGATGGTGCCACCGCTACCGCCGGCGCCGTGGTTGCCGCCGCCGCCCCCGCCGATACCGGCACCGCTCCCACTGTTGTTGTTGTAGCCGTTTCCCCCTACCGCAGTGATGGTGCCACCGGTGATAGTGATGGTGCCGCCAGCGCCACCGGCGACAGCATTGCCGCCGCCCCCGCCGATACCGGCACCGCCCCCGTTACCGTTCGCTGCTCCATTGCCACCGGTGGCATTGATCGTTCCGCCGGCGATCATGATGCTTCCAGCGTCCGCGCCCTGGCCGCCGCCGATGCCCGCGCCGTCGGTGCCGCCGTTGGCGGTCAGCTGGCCCGGACCGGCGGCGCCGGCGTAGATGGTCACGCTGGCGCCGGCCGGAACCTCGATTCCGGCGTGGTTGGCGGCGCCGTTGACGGTCATGTCGCAACCAGCGTCAAGGATCAGCACCACGTCGCCGGTGACCGTGATGGTCCCCGGGTACGTGAACGAGCTGTCGCACACGTACCAGCCACCGTCGGTCAACGCGCCCACAGTGTTGTTGAGCACGGTTGGGTTGGGTGCCGTCTGTGTATTCCCAGAGGCGTCCAGGTAGTCACCCGTCGCCGCGTTGGCCGCCGGGGCCGCGATGCCCGCGACCGCCGCCAGCACGGTTAGGGGCATCGCCAAAACTGCCAGCGAAGCCAGCGCCCGTCGCGCGATCCAGCGCATGACGCTGTGGCGTCTGGTCATTTCTGATCCCATCTCGAAAGCTTGGTTAGGCACAACCCGCGCAGCCCACAATCCCGACCTTGCTGCGAGACTACGCCACACCGGTATATATGGACGAGGTCAGGGGGTTCCAGCGGGGGTTTGTCAAGGACAACACGCCGGCCAAGGTCCCTTTCCGGACTGTGCCCACACCATCCGGCCGGCCCGCCGACGCGGCGGACAGGGGCAAGCGACCGTATGCTGACAATTATGTCGGGCGTGCGAGTCCACGACCGACCACGGGCAGCACCGGGACACGGGGCCGGGACGCCAACAACACCAAGGACGCTTGGCGAGCGAGCATCGATGCGCATGAGACTTGCGATGGGGATCGGCTAGTGCATCAGCCAACGCATTCGCGCCGGCGGCGCCATCGCCGCTCGGTTCGGCTCGCGACGGTGGCGGTGTTCGTCGCCGCGTTGTTGGCCGCATCGCTGACGGTGGCGCTGTGGAAGAGGCAGACGCTGACCGGTTCCCCTGGCGTTGGTGGGAACTCGGCGAGTCCGGGTGTCGCGTCGTCACCTACCCAGACGTCCGCGCGGTCCCCGATCCCGGCGGCAACGGGCGCGGTCGAGACGGGCCTGACACCGGCGACGGCCGCCGCGCCGACACCGACCCCCACCAGCAAGCCGGCGCCTGCCCCCAAGCCGCGACCGCCGGCGGGGACCCCATACGAATTGCCGGTGGTCGGATCCACCGGATTCGTCACCGTCGACACCGCCCTGCGCGCCATCGATGGCATGCCCGGCGGCACCCTGACGGCCGGACAATCGTTCGAAATCATCGCCGATCACGGCGACACCTGGACTGTGGCGCGCGGCAAGATCCGGGGCGAGTTGACGGCCGCGCAAACCCTGATCAACCTGCCCGACTTGATCCCCTCGATCGTGTACCGGGACAGCAACGCCGAGGCGTCCGTTTTCCAATCCGACGGCGTCGGACTGCCCGGAATCACCGGCCATAAGCTCTATCAAGCCAAGGGTTTCAACGACAAACTCAAGACCGCGCAGTTCTTCATGCCAGTTCTCTTTCCGATGGCGAAAAAGATCTACCGGGCGCAGCGGGCGGCGTTGGCGCACGGCGAGACCCTAATCCTGTATGAGTCGTTCCGTCCCTGGGATGTCCAGCAGCACGTCGCGCAAGCGCTGACCGCGCTGTATGACAACAACGCGACGGTCCAGCAGAACATTGACGGTGATGGATGGCACCTGTCCTGGTTCATCGCGCTGAGCGTCTCCACCCATCAGCTGGGCGTGGCCATCGATGTCACGCTGGGCAAGATCACCGGTCAACAGACGCGAAACGGCCGCGACTACTCCTACCGGACGCTGCGCGCCAAAGAGTACGTAATGCAGTCGCCCATTCATGACCTCAGCAAGGCGGCGGCGGCGTTCGCCTACCCGGTGAGCACCTATCCGGGCGACGCCTGGAAACAGACCCCGCTCAACCCGGCCGCGACGCCGGCCGCGAACCGCCTGCGCGCCTACTGCGTCGACGCCGGCCTGACCCCACTGGCGTCCGAATGGTGGCATTACGACGACTGGGACGCCCGAACGTTCAGCGCCCCCGGGGCCGCTGGCGATTTCCGCCTGGTCCTGCCGCACAACGCCGGCTAGCGCGCTCCCCCGCGAACTGCCGCACCGCCCCCGGAGCGGCGGTCACCCATCCCGGAAACAACATCGGCGCCCCACTCCGCAACCAAGACATCGCCGGGTCACGCCGAATGTGGTCATGCGGTCACTACGAACAACAATCAGGACGCGGCGAGGTACACCTCCAGTGCCTCACGCACGACCTCGGACTCCGGCACGCCCTCATCGACGGCCCGGGTTGCGAGCCGTTGGCGAAGGTCTACCGGCAGCCGCACCCCGATCTGCGGTGAACGTGACGAGCCACCGGACAGGGACGGGCGGCCAC
>WQZC01000125.1 GCA_009780925.1 Actinomycetes bacterium
GTCAGCTCCCAGCGGCCCGTCAACTCCCAGCCCGCCGTCAGCTCCCAGCGGCCCGTCAGCTCCCAGCGACCCGTCAACGGCCCACGGCCTGGATTCGACGAGCAGCATGCGGCTCAGCGGCTCGGTGATCGCGTCCGCGTCGCCCACCACCACCCCCACCAGCCGGGACGGGGCGAAAAACTCTGCGGCGGCGGCGAGCACCTCATCGACGCTCACCGCGGCGAGCCGACGGGGGTGCTCGGCGAGCCAGTCGCGGCCCAGCCCCGCCCCATCCAGCGCCGACAGCGTCGAGGCCAGCCCGGCCTGGGTCGCGGTGGACAGCGCCAGCGACCCGATCGCGAACTGGCGCGCCGAGGCGAGCTCCGCCTCAGTCACCGGCAGCAGGCAGATCCTGCCCAGCTCGTAGCGGGTCTCCAGCAGCGCCGGGGCGGTCACCTCGGTGGCCACATCGGCGTCGAAGACCAGCGCCGAACCCAGCGCGTGGTGCTCGATCTGGCTGTGCGGGCCGTAGGTGTAGCCCTTGTCCTCGCGGATGTTCTCGTTCCAGCGCGAGGAGAAGTAGCCCCCGAACACCAGGTTGGCCAGCTGCAGCGCCGGGTAGCGCGGGTCGTCGCGGGGCGCCGCCGCGCCACCGAGCCGGATCGAGGACTGTACCGATCCGGGCCGGTGCACCACCCCAAGCGGCCGCGCTCCGATCGCCGGTAGCGCCGGCACTCGTCCCGCCGCGCCCGCGCCGGTCCAGCCGGCCAGCGCGGTCTCGATCGCGTCTGCCGCGCGCGCCGGGGAGACATCGCCGACAACCACCAGCGACGCGCCATCCGGGCGCGCCAGCTCGCGGTGCAACCGGCGCAGCTGCGCGGAGTTGGCCGCGTCGACGTCGGCCACCTGCGGCGCCCGCGCGTACGGGTGCGTCCCATAGAGCATCTCGGCGAGCGCCTCGGCGGCGACCACTTGCGACTGGGAGCGGGCGATGATGAGGCGCTCGATGAGCCGGGACCGCTCCGCGGCGACCTCCCTGGCCGAGTAGTGCCCGTCGATCAGCACCTCGGCGACCAGGGTCAGCAGCTGGGGCAGATTGGCGGCCAGCACGCTGCCGGACAGCAGCAATCGGTCCGCGTTGACCCCGACCCCGAGGCTGGCTCCAAGGCCCTGCAGGGCCGCCGCCAACTCCTGGCGGTTCTGCGACTTGGTGCCGGTCAGCATCGATTCGGCCAGCAGCGGCGCGCGCGCCTCGTGGCGGGGCCGCGCGGACATGAACGGCACGCGCAGGCGCACCTCGGCCAGCGGAACGCCCGGTTTGCGCACCACCAGGACCCGCAGCCCACTGTCCAGGACACGCTCCAGCGCGGTCAGC
Organism: Actinomycetes bacterium; assembly: GCA_009780925.1. GTDB lineage: Bacteria > Actinomycetota > Actinomycetes > Mycobacteriales > Jatrophihabitantaceae > WQZC01. The sequence goes on from WQZC01000125.1 coordinate 1,355, forward strand.
GGGCGCGCCTTGCGCGCTGCGGTCAGCGCCGGCACGGCCACCCGGTCAACAGCGCGTCGCGCCCCCGACGCCTCGGCGCCGGTTGGCGCTTCGGCGCCAGCCGCCTTCGGGTCGGGAGCCGCCTTCGGGTCGGGAGCCGCCTTCGGGTCGGGAGCCGCCTTCGGGTCGGGGGACGGAACGTCAGGGGTCTGGATGTCCGCCGCCTGGGCATCGGATGTCGATGTCATTGCGCGCCTCCCGCGATCAGTTCGACCACCGCTCTGCGATCCGGGCGCAATCGCCCGGCCGCGGTGGCCAGGTCGGTGTCGGCCACCTCGGCCAACCGGGCCGGCAGCTCGCCGATCAGGCCGGCGTCGCCGAACAGCAGCTCGAACTTCCCGAACTCCAGTGCCCGGGACAGCACCGAGTCGAGCTCGCGCAGCAGCGCGCCGACCAGCCGGGTGCGCACCCGGTCCAGCTCGCCGGGCTCCGGGCCGCGCTCGGCGAGCAGTGCCAGCTCGGAGTCCATGCCGGCCACCACACGCTCAGTGGCCCCGGGATCCGGGTAGTGCGCGGTGATGGTGAACACGGTCGGACCGCGCTCATCGAATGGGTCGCCGAACGTGCCCAAGTAGGCGCCCGCGTCCGTCACCAGATGGTCGCGCTGCACCAGGGAGCGCTGCAACCGAGAGGAATCCCCGTCGCTGAGCAACTCGGCGGCCAGCACCTGCGCCAGATGCGCGGGCAGTTCGGCCACCGGATCCGGCACCCGGTAGCCGAGCGCGACCGCCGGCAGCGGGGCGTGCTGATCCACCGCGCTGGCCCGGCGCTCCGCCGTCGGCGGCGGCTCGTCGAAATCGGGCCGGACCGGCGCCGGGCGGGCCGGCACGCCGCCGAACCACTTCTCCGCCAGACTGATCGTCTCCTCGGGGTCGCAATCACCGGCCACCGCGAGCACCGCATTGGCCGGCGCGTAGTAACGGTCGAAGAAATCCGCCGCGTCGCCCACGGTCGCGTTCTGCAAATCGACGAAGTCGCCATAGCCGTTGTGCGCGTTGGGGAAGGTGTCGTACAGGACCGGCGGCAGCTCCAGCCAGGGGAACCCCCCATACGGACGGTTGAGCACGTTGACGCGGATCTCCACCTTGACCACCGCGATCTGGTTGGCCAGGTTCTCCTCGGTGATGCGCGGGGAAAGCATCCGGTCGGCTTCCAGGAACAACCCGCGCTCCAACGCGTTGGACGGCAGCACCTCGTAGTAGTTGGTGTAGTCCGGGTGGGTGCTGCCGTTGAACGAGCCACCCGATGACTGCACGTAACGGAAATGCTCCAGCTTCTCCAGGTTCGCCGAGCCCTGGAACATCAGGTGCTCAAACAAGTGCGCGAAGCCGGTGCGACCCCGTGGCTCGGAGCGGAAGCCGACGTCATACAACACCGCGATGCCGACCGCCGGCGCGGAGCGATCCGGCGCGATGACTATTCGCAGCCCGTTGTCCAACCGGTGGCGCACCAGCGGGAAATCGGGGGCGGGCAGTGGGCGGGGAGACTGCGTTCGGCGTGATTGCGGCACGCCGAACACTTTAGTGTCACCAACCCGCACCGGTCGCTTGGTCAGGCCCGGTGCCGCGGCACGATGCGAAGGCGCGCATCGTCGCCGTCAGGATCGTTGGTCAATCCGTCTTAATGGTCTTGATCAATGCGGGCACCTTGGGCCATAGGTTGGACACCAAGTCAGGAACAGACACGTACCAGGCGACCACATCACCAGTGCCGGCTTGCAGCACCACTATCCACAACCGCTCCTGCTTGACCTGGGTGCCCTGCTGGCTGGCCCAATCGGCATTGATCGTGATCGTGCTCTGCAGCAAGTGGGCCTTCACGCCGTTGACGGTGGCGGCCTCGTCCGCCACCGTGGTGACCGTTGGCGCGTCGCCGTAGTACTGGGAGGTCATCTGATCGCGAATGTAGCTGGCGATCTCGGACAGCGTCTGGCCGCCCGGATCGCCCCAGTCGCCGGCCCCCTCATCCACGGACCATCCGGTCGATGGTTCGACGGTTTTGACCAGCGTCACCGGCCAGAACCCGTCGTCGCCCTGCGTCATCCCGCCGGTGACGCAGTCGAAGCTCATCCCGGCGTCGGCGTAGACGACATGTGGGCACCCGGAAGCCAACACCGGCGCGGCCGGCGTCGAGGCTCCGGTGGGCATCTGCGCCGCGGTGGGCGGGCCAACGGGCTGGCTCGGCATCGGCACCGCCGAGGCAGCCGACCCAGCCGGCGCGCTCGTAGCCGGAACTAGCGCGTCCGAGGCGAGGCTGCCATTGCCGCCGACGACGCTGGCGCAGCCCGCGATCAGACCCACCGCCGCGCACGCGGCCACGATCACGCCCCAGAGCCGGGCCAGGCCCCGCGGTCGGCTCACCGCCGCTCGGCGCGGCGCGGTTCGGGGCAGCGCGGCTCGGGGCGCCGCCGTTCGATGGGGCGCCGTTCGAGGGGGCGCGGCTCGGGGCGCCGCGCGCGGCACGGTGACGGGCCGGATCTCGACCGTCCGGTCCAAGTCCGTGATCCGCCTCATCTGCATGGTCTGCTCCATGGCGATGGGCGGGATCACGATCGTCTGCTCCATCGCCCGAGCCTCAGCGGAGTGCGCCGTTGCGCGTCTCGCCTCGACCGGCGGGTTCACCGCGCGCCGAGCACTAACCGGCACCGCCGCGCGCCGCGCGGCGGTGGACCGAGTGGCCGTCGCCTCAGCCGGGGTCACGCGCCCCGTCTGTCGCGACGGCGCGCTGGCCCCGGCCGAGCTGGCACCGACCGAGGCGCTTCTGCTAGCCGACGCGCTTGCGGCAGGCGCCCTGCTGGCGGTGGGCACAGCGCCGCCACTGGGGACCCCGCTGGCACTCGGGTAGGCGACGCCGTGCCGCGCCGCGTACCCGCTGGGCCGGGGCGCCGCCCGCCGCGCCCCACCCGCGCGGGAAGCGCCGACCCGGGCGCCGACCGGCTTGGGCAGTGGGACGCCATGCCGGGCGAGGTACGCCTCGGCGCGGATCAGCGCGTGCTCGCCCGGACGGGTCACCGCGCGTCCGCCAGCCCGGGGCGCCCGAGCTCGGCCAGGCGGGACCACAGCAAGGCGGCGGCCTCCGCGCCCTTGTACAGCATCGGGATGTTCATCTTCTCGTTCGGGGCGTGGATCTGGTCGTCCGGCAGACACACCCCGAGGAAGATCATCGGCTTGCCGATCACCTCGGCGATCGCCGCCTCCGGGCCGCTGCCGCCCTCCCGGGTGGGCAGCACCGGTCGCCCGTCAAAGGCCTCGCTGATCGCCGCGACCAGCGCGCCGTAGGCCGGGGTGTCGATCGGCACCACGCAGGGCGAGGCGCCGTCGCCCTCCCACTCGATTCGGCAAGTGATCCCCTCTGGGCAGTGGTCGGCGATGAACGCCTCCACGGCGGGACGGATCTTGGCCGGGTTCTGCGCCGCGACCAGGCGGAAAGACAGCTTGACGAACGCGTCCGACGGGATGATCGTCTTGCCGCCGTCGCCCTGGTAGCCGCCGCCGATCCCGTTGACCTCGGCGGTCGGGCGCGCGCCCAAGCGCTCCAGGGTGGAATAGCCGGCCTCCCCGGCCAGCGTCCGGGACAACGCGGTGCGCAGGAAGTCCGCCTCGTCGAAGGGGACTTGGGCGAACAGCTCGCGCTCGGCGGCGGTCAGCTCGAGCACGTCGTCGTAGAAGCCGGGCACCCGCACCCGGCCCGCGTCGTCGTGCAGCGCGGCGACCAACCGGGCGAGCGCGGTGGCCGGGTTGGGCACCGCGCCGCCGAACACCCCGGAGTGCAGGTCGAGCTCGGGGCCGTGGAAGTTGACCTGGCAGCTGACCATGCCGCGCATCCCGGTGACCGTGCTGGGCGTGTCCGGGGCGAGCATGCCGGTGTCGGTGATGACCGCCACGTCGCAGTTCAAGCGGTCGAGGCGGGACTTGAGCAGCCCGGTGAAGTGCGGCGATCCGGACTCCTCCTCGCCCTCGATGAGGAACTTCAGCGTCACCGCCGGGCTGGTGCGCCCGGTCGCGGCCAGATGCGCGCCCAGGGCGAGCAGGTGGAACAGCAGGTGCTTGTCATCGGCCGCCCCCCGGCAGCGCAGCAGCTCGCCGTCGACGGTCGGGGTGAACGGGTCGGTGCGCCACAGCTCCACCGGGTCGACCGGCTGCACGTCGTGGTGCCCGTACACCAGCACGGTGGGCGCGTCGACATCGCCACTGGGCCATTCGGCAAACACGGCGGGCTGGCCGGCGGTGGGCCAGATCTCCACGGTGGGGAACCCCGCGCGGCGGAACGCGGCGGCGAGCCACTCGGCGCTGCGCGCCACGTCCTCCCGGTGCTCAGGTTGGGCGCTGATGCTCGGGATGCGCAGCCACTCATCCAGGTCGGCGAGAAGCTCGGCGCGATGGTCCTGCACGTATTGCCGCTCAGTGGTCACGAACATGCACGTTATCCTCCTGCGGCCATCAGATCACGTAACCCGGCCGCGTCGAGCAGGTCTGCTGGCGCCACCGTCTCGTTCGCGCGCACGTAGTGGAACGCGGCGCGCACATTCTCCAGCGGGGCGCCGCTCAGGCGGGACCAGGCCAGCCGGTACGCGGCCAGCTGCACCGCCGCCGCCTCGGCCTCCGCGCCGCCCGGTCGCGCCCCCGTCTTCCAATCCACCACCGTGTAGCCGCCGTCGGGGTCGGCGAACACGGCGTCCATCCGGCCCCGGATCACCGGGCCTGGGCCGTTGTCCAGCGCCATCTCGAACGGCACCTCGACCTCGATCGGGCTGCGCGCGGCCCACGCGCTGCGCTCGAACGCCGCCCGCAGCGCGGCCAGGTCCTCGTCGCGCACGGCGGTCGCGTCGGCGGCGCCGGGCAGCTCATCCAGGTCGAGCAGCGTCTGGGCGGACCAGCGCTGCTCCAGCCAGGAGTGAAACGACGTCCCCCGCCGGGCCAACGGGGCCGGTCGCGCCGGCAGCGGGCGACGCAACCGCCGGGCCAGCTCGTCCGGGTCACGGCGCAGCGCCACCAGCGCGGACACCGACAGGGCGCCCGGCAACGGCACAGCGATCGGCCCACTGCGGCGCTGTTCGGCCCGTTCCTCGAGCAGCAAGTCCGCATCGCGCCGCCACTCCGCCCGGGCACCGGCGTCCTCGTCGGGCGCTCGACTGGGCCCGGAGCGCTCGTCGGGCGCGTCGCTCGACCCAGCCCCCCCGTCGGGCGCGGGAACGGACCCCACTGGACACCTGCCACCGGAGCGCCCCACACCGGCTTCACCCGCGCCAGCACGATCGACACCGGACCGCTCGGCTTCTGCCAGCGCCGCGCGCACCAGCGCCGCGCCGGCTTCGACATCCGCGCGCGCGGCCCCCAACGGATCAACGGGCCAGCGCGCCGACGGCGTCTGCGCGAGGCGTGGGTTCCGCGCCCCGGGGGCCGGCACGAACCAGCCGTCGACCTCGGCCTGATCGCGTAGCTCGTCCAGGAACGGGGACACCGCGCGGGGCAGTTTCCCGTCGTCCCACACGTGCGCTGACGCCAGCAACGTCGCCCGGGCGCGCGTCAGCGCGACGTAGCCCAGCCGCCGCTCCTCCAATCCGTGCCGCTCCCGAACCTGGTCGTTGTGGGCGACCAACCGATCGGCGACCTCCTTGCGGCTGGCCGCGCCGTCGAGGGTGAAACTGGGCAGATCAGCCGCGTCGCCGCGCAGCGGAGCGGGCAACAGCTGACGGAACCGCGTCCAATCCACCCCCCTGGGCGCGGCGGGGAACACGCCGTCCACCAGCCCGGGAACAGCGACGATCTGCCATTCCAGCCCCTTCGCGCCATGCGCGGTGAGCAGCTGCACCCGCTCGGCGGACACGGTCACCTCCCCCGGCTCCAGCCCGTGCTCCTCCTGGGCGGCGGCCTCGCAAAACGCGAGAAAGGCCGGCAGGGTCGCTTGTTCGGCGTCGGCGACGAACCGTGCCGCCTCGTCCAGGAAGCGGTCCAGATGGGCCCGTCCGCCCTGCGCTGGGCCGGGTCGCGCCGCCACCTCGATGTCGAGCCCGGAGCGTCGCGCCACCTCGGCCACCAGGTCCGGCAACGGCGTGGACGCGGCGCGGCGCAGCTCGCCCAGCTCGGCGCTCAGCGCGGACAGCCGCCGATGGCCGTCGGGCGAGTAGTCGGACGCGGGGCCGAGATCGTCCAGCGCCTCGACCAGGCTCGCCGGGTCATCGTCAGCGCCGTCCTCGACCGTCGGGCGGTCGGGGCCGCCCGTCTCATCGACGGCGGCGCGCCGGCGCGCGGCGAGCGCGCCGGCGCGGCGGCTGAGCGCGGCCAGATCACCCGGCCCGATCCGCCACCGCGCGCCGGTCAGCAGCCTCGCCAACGCCGGACCCGATCCCTGATCGGCGAGCACTCGCAACA
>WQZC01000126.1 GCA_009780925.1 Actinomycetes bacterium
TCACCGGGATCGCCGCCGTCGCCGACGACTCCGGCCTGTGCGTCGATGCGCTGAACGGGATGCCGGGGGTGCTGTCCGCGCGCTGGGCCGGCCCCTGGGCGGTTTCCCCGTCGGGCGGCAAACTGCCCGACGCGGACGCGGCGAACCTTCGTCTGGTGCTGGCGCAACTGGCCGACGTGCCGGATGCGCGATTGGGGGCGGCGTTCGTCTGCGCCGCCGCGCTGGTGACGCCGGAGTCGTTGACGGCGGGGGGATGCCGAGCGGCATGGGGCGGGTCGCGCGCACGGGATGCCCGGGCCGAGAACCGCGCGCCCGGCGCGTCCGCTGCTTCCGGCGGGTCCGGCGCGTCCGACGCTGCCGACGCGCCCGACGCGTTGCCCGCGTGGGGCGGTGTGGGCGCCGGCGAGACGGTGGCGGAAGCGCGGATGCCCGGCCGGCTGGTGCGCGCGCCGCGCGGCGCCAACGGCTTCGGCTACGACCCGATCTTCGTGCCCGACGGCCACGCCCGTACCAACGCGGAGCTGTCCGCCGCCGAGAAAGACGCGATCAGCCACCGCGGCCAGGCGTTGCGCGCGCTGGCGCCGGCGATCCAGGACGCCCTGCGGCGAACGTGACCGGAGGGCCCTGCGGCGAGCGCTACCGGCACCCCAGGCCGCCCTGGGGTGTGACCGACCCGCGCGGATGGCTTGAGGCTCAGCGCCGCTGTCCCGCCAACCGATGGCGGGCCGATGCGCATCGGTCCTTTCGTGACCCTGGGGGCTTGTCTCCGCAGCGCCACGGCTGGTCCGGTTGATCATGGCGCGGGCATCCTTTTCGCGGGCTGATCGTCTGCGGCATCCGTCGTCTGGGTGAGACCCGGAAAGGTTAAGCGCGGCGCTGAACAGCCGGCATGCTTGCGAGCTTTCGAGATGAGATACGACCTTGCAATTAGAACAGATGTGCGATAAACTGGGAGGGTGTTCGAGACCACTGCGACAGCGCCGGCCGGCCTGGCGACGCGCCTGGCCGCAGGGTTCGGGTTGGAGCCGGTGGTCGACGCGCGTGGGCCGGTCGACCACCCGGGCACGGTTGATGTGCCGGGTTCGGTTGTCGCCGATGCGGGCGTCGTGGTCGGGTTGCGGCCGATCGATGTCTTGCGGGCTGGGGTTGACGAGTTGGCCGGGTTGGACTTGTCCCGTTTGGCGGGTCCGGAGCTGCTGGATCTGGTGCGGGAGTTGGAGACGCAGAAGCGGCGTCTGGCCGGGGTGGACCAGGCCCTGTTGGCGCAGTTGAGTCTGCGGCATGTGGCCGGGGAGATGAGATATCGGGACACGGCATCGCTATTGGTGGATGTTTTGCGGATCAATCCGGTAGAGGCGCGTATGCGGGTCGGTGACGCCGCTGACTTCGGCCCGTCCGCGACACTGACCGGGCAGCCGCTGCCGCCGAACTTCCCAGAGGTGGCGGCCGCGATCGGCGCGGGGGGGATCTCGGTCGGGCACGCCCGGGCAGTGGTCAGGTTTGTTGGCGCGGTTCCATCGGGAGTTCCGGCGGAGGTCGTCGAGACCGCCCAGGCACACCTGATGAAGGCGGCGGAGCAGACCTGCCCTGCGCAGGTCGCCAAGCTCGCCACCGCGCTGTTGGCCCGGCTGGATCAGGACGGGCCCGAGCCGCGCGAGGATGCCGAGCAGCGCCGCCGCGGGTTCTCGCTGTTGACCGGCGCTGATGGTTGGTCGAAAGCGGATGGGCTGTTGTCGCCGTTGTTGACGGCGTCGTTGAACGCGCTGTTTGACTCGTTGGGCGCGCCAAAGCCGGCCGAGGATGGGGCGCCGGATGACCGGTCCCCGGCTGCGCGGCGGCACGACGCGATGTTGGACGCCACGCAGCGGCTGCTGCGTTCAAATTCGTTGCCGGACGCTGGTGGCGCGCCGATCACGGTGCTGGTCACCATCGACGAGACGGATCTGCGCGAGCGGGTCGCCCGGGCGACGGGTGCCGGCGCGCCCCGGGCGGGAAGACCCACCACCGCCACGGCCACTGCGGCCCCAGACGCCGCGACGGCCCCAGGCGCCGCAGCCGCCGGCACCGCGCCCCCAGACACCGCGACGGCCCCAGACAACGTCACGGCCGACCGCGCGGCCGCCGGTGACCCGGACGGCGCGCCAGCTCAGCGTCCGAACGCTGCCGCATGCGGAACCACCGGGCACCGCTCCGGCCAGTCCGACGTTGACTTGTTCGGCGCGGCCCGCACCTGCGGATACGGGGTCACCAGCCACGGGGATCTGCTCCCTATCGCCGACGTCCTCGCCCTGGCCGCTGAGGCCGCCATCATCCCGGTGGTCCTCAACGACGCGGGCGGGGTCGTTTCCTACGGGCGTGCCCAGCGCCTCGCCTCTCCCGCCATGCGCAGAGCGCTAGCAGCACGTGACAGCGGGTGTTCTTTTCCGGGATGCGACATCCCACCCGAATGGTGCCAAGTCCATCACGTGACCAAATGGGAGCACGGCGGGCACACCTGCCTGCACGACCTCGCATTTGTCTGCGGCAACCACCACCGACAACACGAACGGCAAGGCTGGGAATGCCAGATGATCGACGGCATCCCCCACTGGATCCCACCCGCCTGGATCGACCCGGGGAGAAGACCGCGGCGGAACCATGCCCACCAACGGGCCGTCACGTGTTCCCGGCAATGAGCAGAGCCGTTTTGGGGGGATTTGCTGTGGAGCCTTTTTGGGAATCTCGGCAGGTCGAATCGCGGAGCTGTTGGTGCGGGAGCCGCAGGTTGCCGACCAGCGCCGCCGCGGCAATGGTCGCCACCGCGCGCGGTGGCGGAGTGGCCGGCTCGTTGCGGCCCCGCGCCGGGGTCGCGCGGCACCTGGCCAGCCTTGATCGGAAAGGGTCAGCCGACCCAGATGTCGGTGATCGGGGTGGCGGTCGCGGCGGCGCCGGCGTACGGCAGACCGAACAGATCGTCGATGGTGCGCAGCACCCGGAAGTGGTCGATCCGCTCGTCGTACTGGCCGGACCGCAGGTTGGCCCCGACCAAAATGGTCGGTATCTGGTTGGCTGCGCTGTAGTCGTCCTCGTCCCAGGTGACCATCAGCAGGCTGTCGTGGCTGGCCGCCCACTGCGCGTACCCGTCGAGGTGGTCGCGCAGCCAGCTGTCGCCCTGCGCGATCGAGCCGTCGTGCATGTCGTGGTCCAGGTTCGGGATCACGAAGGAGAGGTCCGGCAGGTCCGCCCAGTCCGACGGCAGCGCGGTCAGCGGCTGATTCGCGCTGGCCGGCACGTCGGTGAAGTTCACCCACGGGTTGTGTTTACGCGCGTACTTGCCTTCCGTGCAGCCGGTGAACCCGACCGCGGGCAGGTCCTCGGAGTACCCGACGAAGGTTCGGCCCGCCGCCAGCAGTTCGCCGCCGAGGCTCGGCGCGGAGAAGGTGTGCGGGCAGGCGTCGGAGCGCACGCCCTGGATCGACCCGGAGAACAGGGCCAGGTAGTTCGGCTGGGACGGGTGGGTTTCGGCGTAGGAGTTGGTGAATGAAACGCCCTGCGCGGCCAGCGAGTTCAGGTACGGCGCCTTGGGGTTGCCGATGATGTCGGCGTAGGAGCGGTTCTCCTCCACCACGATGACGATGTGCGCGAAGCTCGGCAGGGCGGGCGGCGGGGTCGCGGCGACGACGGTGCTTGGGGCCGGCGGGGTGGCGGTCGGAGGCGGGGCTGCCGCGCACCCGGCCAGCGCGGACACCGCCAGCGGCACGACCGTGAGCAAAGCGGCGGCGCGCAGCACGCGCGCTGTTCGGTGGGCCACCCGGCCATTGTGCGCCAGGCGCGGGGCCAGCCGCGTTCGCAATCCCCGTAGGCTTGATGCCTCAACCGCAGATTGAGTCGTCTCAACAGCAGATTGAGTTCGTCTCAACAGCAGATCAACTGGAGTGCCTGTGCCCACCGACCGAAACGACGCCGTGGTCAACCTCGCCAAGCGGCGGGGTTTCGTCTTCCCGTCCAGCGAGATCTACGGCGGCACCCGCTCGGCGTGGGACTACGGCCCGCTCGGGGTGGAGCTGAAGGAGAACGTCCGCCGGCAGTGGTGGCGGACGATGGTCACCGAGCGCGACGATGTGGTGGGCATTGACTCCGCAGTGATCCTGGCCCGGCAGGTGTGGGAGGCGTCCGGGCACGTCGCGGTGTTCAACGACCCGCTGGTCGAGTGCCGGTCCTGCCACAAGCGCTACCGCTCCGACCATTTGGAGGACGGTTACGCGGCCAAGCACGGGCACGCGCCGGCGAACGGCTTGGCCGACCTCAACTGCCCGAACTGCGGCGGCAAGGGGCAGTTCACCGAGCCGCGCGAGTTCAACATGATGCTCAAGACCCATCTCGGCCCGGTGGAGGACGACGAGTCGCTGCACTACCTGCGCCCGGAGACGGCGCAGGGCATCTTCGTCAATTTTGTGAACGTGATGAACTCGGCGCGCAAGAAGCCGCCGTTCGGCATCGCGCAAACCGGAAAGAGTTTCCGCAACGAGATCACGCCGGGGAACTTCATCTTCCGCACCCGCGAGTTCGAGCAGATGGAGATGGAGTACTTCGTCGAGCCCGGCACCGACGCCGAGTGGTTCGAATACTGGTTGAGCCGGCGCTGGGACTGGTACGTCGGGCTGGGTATCGACCCGGAGAACCTGCGCCGCTACGAGCACCCCGCCGAGAAGCGGTCGCACTACTCCACCCGCACCGTCGACATCGAGTACCGGTTCCGGTTCGGCGGCACCGAGTTCGCCGAACTGGAGGGCGTCGCCAACCGGACTGACTTCGACCTGAGCACACACGCCAAGCACTCCGGCGCGGACCTGAGCTATTTCGACGCCGCGCAGAACAAGCGGTACACCCCGTACGTCATCGAGCCGGCCGCCGGGCTCACCCGCGCGGTGCTGGCTTTCCTGCTCGACGCGTACCACGAGGATGAGGCGCCGAACACCAAAGGCGGGGTGGACAAACGCGTCGTGCTGCGCCTGGACCACCGGCTGGCCCCGGTCAAGGCGGCGGTGCTGCCGCTGTCCCGGCACGCCGATCTCACCCCCAAGGCGCGCGATCTCGCGGCGGCGCTGCGCAAGCACTGGACGATTGAGTTCGACGACACGCAGGCGATTGGCCGGCGCTACCGGCGCCAGGACGAGATCGGCACGCCATTTTGCGTCACGGTGGATTTCGACACCCTCGACGATGACGCAGTGACCGTTCGGGAGCGGGACTCGATGCGCCAGGAGCGCGTCGGCATCGACCAGGTGGCCAGCTATCTCGCGGGGAACCTGCTTGGCTCTTGAGCCAAGCAGCGGATGGAGCAGCCTTGGCTGGCGACCTTGCGGCGTTCCACGCGGTCGCGCCGTTGCGGCTGTCCGACGTGATCGTCATTGACCCGCCGGTGCAGTTGGCGCCGATGGCTGGGGTCACCAACCTGGCTTTTCGGCAGTTGTGCCGGGAGTTCGGCGCGCCATGGTGCCTGAGCGAGATGATCACTTCGCGCGCCTTGGTGGAGCGCAACCCGAAGACGTCCCGGCTGATCCGGTTCGGCGCCGACGAGTGGCCGCGCTCGCTGCAGCTGTACGGCGTCGATCCGGCGGTGCTGGGGGCCGCGACCGTGATGATCGTCAGTGAGAATCTGGCCGACCACATCGATTTGAACTTCGGCTGCCCGACCCCGAAGGTGACCCGGCGCGGCGGCGGCGCCGCGCTGCCGTGGCGGATCGAGCTGTTCACCGATATCATGCGCGCGGTTGTGCGCGGCGCCGCTGGCGCCGTGCCGGTCACGGTGAAGCTGCGGGTCGGCATCGACGACGGGCACCACACCTTCCGGGAGGCCGGCCTGCGCGCGCAAGACGCGGGCGCGGCGGCGGTGACGCTGCACGCGCGCACCGCCGCCGACTACTACGGCGGCGCCGCGGACTGGGACCGGATCGCCGAGCTGGCCGAGTTGCTGGACATCCCGGTGCTGGGCAACGGCGACATCTGGGAGGCCGAGGACGCGCTGCGCATGATCGCGGCCACCGGTTGCGCCGGCGCCGTGGTGGGGCGCGGGTGCCTGGGCCGGCCGTGGCTGTTCGCCGATCTTGCCGACGCGTTCGCCGGCCGCGCGCGACGCGCCCGCCCGAACCTGGGCGCGGTGGCGGCGGTGATGCGCCGGCACGCCGCGCTGCTGGAGCGCTGGGCCGGTCCGGGACGCGGCGCGGTCGAGTTCCGCAAACACGTCGCCTGGTATCTGAAGGGGTTCGCCGTCGGCGCGCAGCTCCGCGCCGCGATGGCCAGCGCCTCCTCGCTCGTCGAACTGGACGGGCTGCTGGGCCGGCTCGATCCCGACCAGCCGTTCCCCGCCGAGGTGCTCGGCCACCCGCGCGGGCGCACCGGTGGCGCCCGACCGGTCGCGTTGCCGCACGGATGGCTGACCAGCCGCGACACCCGCGAGGTCCCCGAAGGCGCCGAACTGGCCAGCTCCGGCGGCTGAGCGGGTGGCGCCGCGGGCGATTGGCGAGTTTCGCCGGCTGAGCGCGTGATTGTCAGGGCCAATGGCGGGTTCCGGTGGTGGCACGGGCGGCACCGGTGGGTGTTCGTCGGCCGGGTGAGCGCGGTCACCGCGCACGGGCCTACGCTCTAAGTGTCATGTGCCCAAGACTGGGCAGCGCAAATCTGGAGATAGGGGCGCGATGCCGAAGTATGTGTACGACTTTGCCGAAGGCAACAAGGACCTCAAGGACCTGTTGGGCGGCAAGGGTGCCAACCTGGCCGAGATGACCAACCTTGGGCTGCCGGTGCCGCCCGGGTTCACGATCACCACCGAGGCCTGCAAGCAGTTCCTCAAGACCGGCAGCGAGCCCGCCGAGATGGCCGCTCAAGTGAGCGAGCACGTGGCCTCCCTGGAGGCCGCGATGGGCCGGCGGATCGGCCAGCCGGACAACCCGCAGCTGGTGTCGGTGCGGTCCGGGGCCAAGTTCTCCATGCCCGGCATGATGGAGACCGTCCTTAACATCGGCCTGAACGATTCCTCGGTGGTCGGGTTGGTCGCGCAGTCGGGCAACGAGCGGTTCGCGTTCGACTCCTACCGCCGGCTGATCCAGATGTTCGGCAAGACAGTGCTGGGCATTGACGGCGAGCATTTCGACGAGGCGCTCGACGCAGCCAAGCGCGCCAAGGGCGTAACCGGTGACCTGGACCTGGACGCCGACGACCTGCGCGCGGTGATCGACGCCTACAAGCAGGTGGTGCTCACCCACGCCGGCCGGCCGTTCCCGCAAGACCCGCGCGAGCAGATGGACCTCGCCGTCCGCGCGGTCTTCAACTCCTGGAACACCCCCCGCGCGGTGCTCTACCGCCGTCAGGAGCGCATCCCGTCCGACCTCGGCACGGCGGTCAACGTGCAGGCGATGGTGTTCGGAAACATGGGCATGGACTCGGGCACCGGCGTCGCGTTCACCCGCGACCCTGGCTCGGGCGCGCCGGGCGTGTACGGCGACTACCTGCAAAACGCTCAA
>WQZC01000127.1 GCA_009780925.1 Actinomycetes bacterium
GCTGTCGGTGGCGCTGGTCATCGCCGGGGTGATCGGGCTGCAACTGTCCGGCGCCGCGCACTGACCGCCGACCTTCACGCAGGCGCAGACGGACGGGGCTTGCGCCCAATGGGATCGGCCCTGATCAAGCCATTCGCTGACGGGCCGAGCGCGGCCCCGACCGGTCAGTTCGATCTCATGTAGCCCAAAAGCCGCAGCAGCTCGATGTACAGCCAGACCAGGGTCACCATCAGGCCAAACGACGCGTACCAGGCGAACTTCTGGTCCGCGCCGCGCCGGATGCCCTGCTCGATCACGTCGAAGTCGATCACCAGGTTGAACGCCGCCAACACGATGCACAAGATGGAGAACAGGATCGCGATCGCGCCCCCGGAGCGCAGCCCGAGGCCGCCGGGGTGGAACAGGTAGGCGATCAGGTTGACCACCATCAGGCCGAACACCCCGAACGTCGCGCCGACCACCATCCGGGTGAAGCGGGGGGTGACCCGGATCGCCCCGATCCGGTAGACGATCAGCATGCCGGCGGCGACCATCACCGTGCCGGTCAGCGCCTGCACCACGATGCCCGGGAACCGGGCCTCGAAGATCTTGCTGATCCCGCCCAGCGCCAACCCTTCCAACGCCGAGTAGATCAGCGCGGTGGCGGCGTTCACCCGCATCTTGAAGGTCATGTACAGCCCGAGCGCGAGCCCGCCCATCGCGCCGATCATGATCAAGGCACCAGCCATGCCGGCCGGCGTCAACGCCCAGGTGACCGCCCCGGCGGCGAACACCATCGCCAGCATCGCGCCGGTGCGCGCGATGACGTCGTCCAAGCTCATGTAGCGGGCCGGCGCGCCGCCCCAACCGCCGTCGCGTTGCCCAGCCGGCGCGGCCGGCGGATAGCCCGTCCCGCCATAACTCGGCTGGCGGTACATCTGCTCAAGCTGCTCAGCGCTCGGCGCGGGCCGGCTCGGCGCGGCGACGCCAGGCGCGGATTTCAACTTGTTCAGCACGGGGTTGCTGGCCACTTCGGCACGACCTCCTAGGCACGTCCAGATAAACAACGATAACCGGGATCGGACGGTTCCGGCCATCAAGCGCTCCGGCGGCGAGCCCGGGCCGGCCCCGGTCCGGGCTCGCCGAGGCCGCCCGGGGAGCCGGAAATGTTGGCCGACGGCGGTCAGATGTGCGACGCTGACGTGGTGTCCGACAACGACAGTCCCCCCGACAGTCCCGACGACGAGGACGATCTGAAGCGCCGGTTCCGCGAGGCCGTCGAGCGCAAGCAGGCGCGCAACGCCGAGCTGCACGCGGCGGGCGAGCAAGACCATTCCGGGATCCACGGCGCGCACGGCCCCGCCGGGCAACGGCGCGCTTTCCGCCGCAAGAGCGGCTGAGGCGCCCCGCCCGTCTGATCGGCCGCAACGCGCATGCGCATCACCTACCCGGCGCTGCCGGTCGCCGCGCGCCGCGCCGAGATCGCCGCCGCGATCAGCGCCCACCAAGTGGTCATCGTCGCCGGCGAGACCGGCTCGGGCAAGACCACCCAGCTGCCCAAGATCTGCCTGGAGCTGGGCCGCGAGCGGATCGCGCACACCCAGCCGCGGCGCATCGCGGCGCGCACCGTGGCGGCGCGGATCGCCGACGAGCTGAGCACCCCGCTGGGCGAGCTGGTCGGCTACACGGTGCGTTTCACCGACCGGGCCAGCGCGCGCACCCAAGTGCGGGTGATGACCGACGGCATCCTGCTCGCCGAGATCGCCCGCGATCCGCAGCTGCGCCGCTACGACACGATCATCATCGATGAGGCGCACGAGCGCAGCCTGAACATCGACTTCCTGCTCGGCTACCTGACCCGGCTGATCCGCCGCCGCCCCGAGCTGAAGCTGGTGATCACCTCGGCGACGATCGAGCCGGAACGGTTCGCCGAGCATTTCCGCGCCCACGGGCAGCGGTCCGTGCCGATCGTCGAGGTCTCCGGGCGCAGCTACCCGGTCGAGATCCGCTACCGCCCGCTGGCCGACGGGCGTGATCAGGTCGAGGGGATCGTCGACGCGGTCGGCGAGCTGCGCGCCGCCGGCCCGGGCGACATCCTGGTGTTCCTGTCCGGGGAACGGGAGATCCGCGACACCGCCGACGCGCTGCGCGGGCTGCGCCTGGCGGACACCGAGGTCTTGCCGCTGTACGCGCGGCTGTCCACCGGCGAGCAGCAACGGGTCTTCGCCGACCACCCAGGGCGGCGGATCGTGCTGGCGACCAACGTCGCGGAGACCTCGCTGACGGTGCCGGGCATCAAGTACGTGGTCGACCCGGGCACCGCGCGGATCTCGCGCTACAGCCGGCGCACCAAGGTGCAGCGACTGCCGATCGAGGCGATCTCGCAGGCCTCGGCCACCCAGCGCGCCGGGCGGTGCGGACGAACCGCGGACGGGATCTGCGTCCGGCTGTACGACGAGGAGGACTTCCGCGCTCGCCCCGAGCACACCGAGCCGGAGATCCTGCGCACCAACCTGGCCTCGGTGATCTTGCAGATGGCCGCCGGGTCCCTGGGGGACATCGCCACCTTCCCGTTCGTGCAGCCGCCGGACCGACGCGCGGTGCGCGACGGCGTCGCGGTGCTGCGCGAGCTGGCCGCGCTCGACGAGACCGGCCGGATCACCCCGCTCGGGCGCAAGCTGGCCCGGCTCCCCGTCGATCCCCGCCTGGCCCGGATGATCACGCAGGCGCAGGCCGAGGATTGCGTCGGCGAGGTGCTGGTGATCGCCGCCGCGCTATCCATCCCCGACCCGCGCGAGCGCCCCGCCGACGCGGCCGCGCAAGCCGACCAGGCGCACGCGCGGTTCGCCGACCCCCGCTCGGATTTCCTGGCTTACCTGAACCTGTGGCGCTATCTGGCGGCGCAACGCGCGAGCCGCTCGGGCAACCAGTTCCGACGCATGTGCCGCGAGGAGCACCTGAACTACCTGCGCACCCGCGAATGGCAAGACCTGGTCGGGCAGCTGCACGAGATCGCCGCGTCCATCGGCATCAAAGCCGCCGACGCCGACGCCGGTTCCGCTCCGGCCGGTTCCGCTCCGGCTGGTTCCGCTCCGGCCGGTTCCGCGGCCGACGAGCCGGTCACGGAACCCGTCTCCGACGCCGAGTCCGAGCGCATCCACCGGGCGTTGCTGGCCGGGCTGCTGTCCCACATCGGGATGCGCGACACGCGCGCCGAGAACCCGCCGCCGACCCGGGCCGGTGGACCGCGCGGTCGGGGCGGCGCGCGACCCTCGCGTGACTACCTGGGCGCGCACAGCGCCCGCTTCGTGATCGCGCCGGGCTCGGCGCTGGCCCGCCGCCCGCCGCCCTGGGTGGTGGCCGCCGAGCTGGTCGAGACCAGCCGGCTGTTCGCCCGGGTGTGCGCCCGGATCGCCCCCGAGACGGTGGAGCAGCTGGCCGGCCATCTGCTCGCGCGCAGCCACTCCGAGCCGCATTGGGACCCCGCCCGCGCCGCCGTGATGGCGGTGGAGCGGGTGAGCCTTTACGGGCTGCCGCTGGTCACCGATCGGCTGGTCGGCTACGCGGCGATCGACCCGCCGCTGTGCCGGGAGCTGTTCATCCGCCACGCCCTGGTCGAGGGCGACTGGCAGCCGCGCCACGAGTTCTTCGCCGCCAATGCCGCGCTGCGCGCCGAGCTGGCCGAGATCGAGGACCGCGCCCGCCGACGGGACCTGCTCGTCGGCGACGAGGAGGTGTTCGCGTTCTTCAACCAGCGGATCCCCGCTGAGGTGGTGTCCGGCCGGCATTTCGACGCCTGGTGGAAGAAGGCCCGCCACGAGCGGCCGGGGCTGCTGACCCTCACCCGGGACGACCTGGTGCGCGACGGGTCAGCCGCCGAGGATTTCCCCGACACCTGGCACGACGGGGAACTGGCCCTGCCGCTGAGCTACCGGTTCGACCCAGGCGCGCCCGACGACGGGGTCACCGTGCAGGTCCCGGTGGCGGTGCTCTCCCGGCTCGGCGGCGGCGACTTCGGCTGGCAGGTTCCGGCGCTGCGCGAGGATCTGCTCGCCGCGCTCATCCGCTCGCTGCCGAAACACCTGCGACGCAACTTCGTGCCGATCGCTGACACCGCCCGCGCCCTGCTCGCGGCGATCGGCGCGACCGACGAGCCGTTGCTGGACGCGCTGCAGCGCGAACTGCACACGATCAGCGGGATCCTCATCCCCCGCGACGCGTTCGACCTGGACCGGGTGCCGGCGCACCTGCGGGTCACCTTCGCGGTTCGGGACCCGAGCGGGGAACTGCTGGGCCAGGGCAAGGACCTGTCCGAGCTGCAGCGGCGCCTCGCCGAGCAGTCCCGCGCGGCGGTGGCCGCCGCCGCCGGGGTCGAGCGGCGCGGGCTGCGCGATTGGCCGGCCGACCTGGAGCGATTGCCGGCGCAGGTGGCAGCCGGCGCGGCGCGCGGCTACCCCGCCCTTGCCGACGAGTCGGGCGCGGTCGCGATAAGAGTGTTCGCTAACCCCACCGAGCAGGCAGTGGCGATGGCGGCAGGCACGCGCCGGCTGCTGCGCCTGGCCACCGCCTCGCCCACCACCGACCTGACGGTCTCGGCGCGCAGCCGTCTGCTCGGCCTGGGCGCGGTGCTGGCCGACTGCGCGGACGCGGCGGTGGACGACATCATGGCGCGCCACGGCGGCCCGGCGTGGACCCGCGCCGGCTTCGAGGAGCTGCGCGCGGCGGTCCGCGCTGAGCTGCCCGCGCTGACGCGCGAGCTGGCGCGCGCCGCCGAGCAGGTGCTGGCCGCCGCGCACGAGGCCCGCTCCACCCTGCCGTCCGCGCCCCCACCGTCCCACCGGGCCGCCATCGAAGACATCCGCGAGCAGCTGGACGAGCTGTTGCCGGCCGGTTTCGTGACCGCCACCGGCCGGGCGCGACTCGGCGACCTGCCCCGCTATCTGCTTGCCATCCGTCGCCGGCTGGACAAACTGGCCGCCGAGCCGGGGGTCGACGCCGCGCGAATGGCCCGCGTGCACCACGTTCGGGCCGCCTACCGCGACCTGGTCGCCGCGCTGCCGGCGGCCCGGGCCGAGGCTGCGGACGTCCGCGACATCCGCTGGTCGATCGAGGAGCTGCGGGTGTCCCTGTTCGCCCAGCAGCTGGGCACCGCGCGGCCGGTGTCCGACCAGCGCGTCTACCGGGCGATCGACGCCATCACCCCTTGATCGTGCTGGCCGCGCGGCGCGAGTCGGTGGCGACGCCGCCCCGCCGGACGGCGCGGCGCGAGTCGGTGGCGGCGCGCCCTCCGGCCAAGCGGGATGATGTCCGGGTGCCGAAGTTGCCCAAGCGCGACGACGACGCCGAGCGCCGCCGGACCGCCGACGCGGCGCTCGGTCGTGACACTCCCCCCGACCGCATCCTTGGCCTCCGGGATCCGAGCGAGTCCGTTCCCCGCTCGGCCCGCGACGCGGTGACCTGGCCGGTGCGGGTGGCCGCCGCGTGGAGCTGGCGGCTGGCGCTCATCGCGGCGATCTGCTACCTGGCGGTGAGCGCGCTCATGCGGGTCTCGCTGGTGCTGTTCGCGTTCATCATCGCGCTGTTCTTGACCGCCGTGTTGCAGCCGCTGGAGCGGCACCTGCGCCGCTGGCTGCCCCGGCCCAGATCGCTGCCCTCGCTGCTGGCCCTGCTGTGCGGGGTGGCGGTGCTGGGCGCGATCGGCTATTTCGTCGGCTGGCAGATCTCCACCCACACCAACGAACTGGGCAACGACCTGTCCGACGTGGTGACCCGGCTCAAGCACTGGCTGGAGACCGGGCCGTTGCATATCAAGTCCAGCGACTTGGACGACCTGACCAGCAAGATCACCGACAACATCAAGTCACACCAGAGCCTGCTGATCAACGGCGCCATCACGACAGTGCGCACCGCGATCGACGTGATCACCTCGTTCCTGCTGATCCTGCTGGTGACTTTCTACCTGCTGCGCGACGGGCCGAAGATCTGGCAGTGGGTGGTCCGGCTGTTCCCGCGCGCCGCGCACGCCCGCCTCGACCACGCCGGCCAGGCGGGCTGGCGGACCTTCGGCGGGTACATGCGCGGCCAGTTGACGATCGCCCTGTTCCATGGGATCTCGGTCACCATCGTGCTCACCGTGTTGCGGATCCCGCTCGCGGCCGCGCTCGGAGTGCTGATCTTCCTCGGGTCGTTCATCCCACTGGTCGGCTTGATCGTCACCGGCGCGCTAGCGGTCGCGGTCTCGCTGCTGGCGCACGGGTGGCTGAGCGCGGTCGTGGTGGCCGGCGCGATCATCGTGCTGGTCCAAGCCGAGGCGCACCTGCTGCAACCGTTCATAATGAGTCGAAGCGTGCACATCCACCCGTTGGCGGTGGTGCTCTCGGTGGTCGCGGGGACGACGCTGGGCGGCATCGCCGGCGCGCTGATCGCGGTGCCGCTGGTCGCGTTCATCAACACGACCGTGCGCGCGCTGCGCGATGAGCCAGCAACTCGAAGCGAGGAGCCAGAGATGACGCCCAGCGAGCCCGCCGGGGACCCGGCCGGCGAACCACCGGCCCGGCCCGGCGGACTTTGCGCCGCCGGGCCGGAATCCGCGCCAACGCCAGCGCCAGCTCCCGCGCCCGTCGACGATGAGCGCGCGGACCATGCGTGAGAACGTCGCCTCGCACACCGCCCAACAAGTGGCCGCGTACCGGCTCAGCTTCGACCGGCCCACCGCGCCGTTCGGCGACCCCGCGGCCGATGAGAGCCTGGCTCGCGACATCGCCGACGGCGTGGCGGTGGACCACGACCGGCCGATGGCGCGCTATCTGCGCGCGCGCACCGCGTTCTTCGACCGCTGCGTGCTGCGCGCCTTCGAGCGCGGGGCGCGCCAGGTGGTGACGATCGGCGCCGGGTATGACGCGCGCGCCCTGCGCTACGCCCGGCCTGGGGTGCGCTGGTTCGAAGCCGACCACCCGGCGACCCAGCGGGACAAGCGCGCCCGGCTCGACCGGCTGGGCATCGACGCCACGCCGATCACCTTCGTCCCCGCCGACCTGACCCGCCACCACCTCGCCACGGCTTTGATCGAGGCCGGGTTCGCGCCGGCGACGCCGGCGCTGATGCTGTGCGAGGGGGTCGTGGTCTACCTGGCCCCGGCGGTGGCGGCCGATCTGTTCGCGCAGTTGCGCGCCATCGCCGCGCCCGGCACCCGGTTGGCGCTGTCCAGGAGGATCCCCGGGTCTGGAGAGCGGCGGCGCGAGGATTTCGCCGCCCGCGTCGCCGCGCTGGGCGAGCCACTCGCGATCGGCGACGCCGATGTGCCCGCGCTCTTGGCCGCCGCCGGGTGGCGCGCCATCGAACTGTCGTCGCGAGCGAGCCGAGTCGGCCTGCTGCTGGTCGAGCCCGATTGACCGTCCGCTGATCACCAACAACGGCTCGGCCGCGGTGACCCGCTGAACAGCCCACGCGGTGGCACCGGATCACCGGGCGACGCGGCGGCTCGACCGCTGTGACCAGTCTTCGCCGCAC
>WQZC01000128.1 GCA_009780925.1 Actinomycetes bacterium
CGATCCGCTGCACGGCGAAACCGTGGAACGCGGCGCGGAACGCCGGACGCTTGCGCAAGATCGTCAGCCAGGACAAGCCCGACTGGAACGTCTCCAGAGTGAGTCTCTCGAACAGCGCGGCGTCATCATGCACCGGCCGGCCCCACTCGTCGTCGTGGTAGGCGACGTACTCGGGCGCCGCGCCCGCATCCGGATCGGCCCACCCGCATCGGGGGCGCGGGTCAGCCATGCTCGCGTTCCCACAGCGCGCTCGATGACAACGCCTCGGCGGGGGCCTCCTCGGCCGGTCCCTCGCCCGGCGGTGGGGACGGTGGCACCGGCATCTGAAACTCGATTGTCGGATGCTCCTCGGGCGGCATCGCGGACGCCGCCAGCGGTTCGATCGTCGAATGCTCCGCCGGTGGCGCGCTGACCGCCGCGGACAGTTCCACCGTCGGGGGCTCGGCCGACCTCGCCGCAGCGGCGCTCGGCGCGGCGGCGCTCGGCGCGGCGGACGGCGGCGCGGGTGGTGGCGGTGGAACTGTCGTCGGGCGCGCCGCGGGGGGCCGCTCGAAACCGGTGAGCAAGGTCGTCGGCGACCCGGCGCCGCGCAACCGCGCGAGCTCCCAGTCACGCGCCGCCAGCTCAGCGGCGAGCCGATCGATCAGCACGTCGGTCTCCGCGAACCGATACCCGCGCATGGTCACCGGTAGCCGGACCGCCACCAAATCCTCGGCGGTCAACGGTCGTTCCGGCAGCTCGGGCACCGGTCGGGTGTCCGGGGCAGGCGCGGAGATCTGCTCACCGGCGGGTAGCACGGTCACCGCCAGCACGAACAGCGCTGCGATCGCCAGGATGGCCAGCAGCAAGTACAGCAGCAGAGTCACAGCGTTGATGGTGGCACGAGCGCGCCCGAGCGACGCAGGGCAGTCCGCGTGTCGGCGCGCCCGACGGGGCTCGCGGTCCTGGCTCGCGGTCCGGGCGCACGGCCCGATCGCGCCGCCGAGGCCGTCGCCGGGGAGCCGGGACGACGGTGGGCGGCCGGGATCAGCAGCCGATCGCGGCGGCGATCAGGAGCTCAGGAAGCGCAGCAGCGCCGCCTCGGCGGCGGCGACCTTCGTCAGCGACACGTGTTCGTCCGCGGCGTGCGCGAGATTCGGGTCCCCCGGCCCGAAGTTGAGCGCGGGCACACCGAGCTCGCTGAATCGCGCCACATCGGTCCAGCCCAGCGCGGGCACCGGCTCGCCACCTACGGCGGCGAGGAACGCCCGGGCCAGTGGCGCGTCCAGACCGGGGCGCGCGCCGGGGGCGGCGTCCACGATTTCGATGTCGTGCCCGGCGAACAGTTCGCGCGCATAGGCCTCGGCCTGAGCCAACGAACGGTCCGGCGCGAAACGGAAATTGACGGTCAGCGACGCCGCGTCCGGGATGACGTTGCCGGCGATCCCGCCGGCGACGAACACCGCGTTCAGTCCCTCGTGGTAGCGCAGGCCGTCCACCTCCGGGACGCGCGGGCGGTAGGCCGCCAGCGTCGCCAACGGCTCGGTGAGCGCGTGGATGGCGTTTTGCCCCAACCAGGCGCGCGCGCTGTGCGCGCGGCGACCGGTGGTGCGCACGATGAAGCGCAGGGTTCCCTGGCAGCCGCCCTCGACCACCCCATCGCTCGGCTCGAGCAGGATGGCCAGGTCCGCGTCCAGCGCGGCCGGCCGCTCCCGGGCCAGCCGGCCCAGGCCGTTGCGCGCCGCTTCGACTTCCTCGCAGTCGTAGCAGATCCAGGTCAGGTCCACGCCCGGCTCGAAAGCGCCCGCGCCGACCAGCTGCGCCGCGCGCAAAGCGATCGCCAGGCCCGACTTCATGTCCGCTGAGCCGCAGCCGTAGAGATCGTCGCCGACGACCCGGGAAGGAAGGTTGCCCGCCACCGGCACCGTGTCCAGATGGCTGGCCAGGATCACGCGCTGTGGGTGGCCCAGGTCGGTGCGGGCCAGCACCGCGTTGCCGTTCCGCTCGACCCACAGCCGGGGCAGCCGGCGCAGCGCCGCCTCGACGAGATCGGCCAGCCGCGTCTCCGCGCCGGACACCGATTCGACATCCACCAACGCCGCGGTCAGCGCGCCGGCGTCCATTGACAGGTCCAACACATCCAACACAACGGAAACGTTAGTGTTGGCCGGGTGAGCGCAACCGCCTGGGGTTTTGGACTGGCCACCACCACCTTCGCTGGGGAGACCCTCGACACCTGGTATCCCGTGCCCGCGTTGGGCGAGCCGCCCGCCGACGCCCGACCGTCGCACGAGTTGCGGGCGCTGACCGGTGTCTCAGCGGCCCGTCAGGCGCGGCTGGAGGTCCTGACTCGTGAGATCGATCTGGATGCCCCGCCGGCCGATGTGCCCGATGTGTATCTGCGGCTGCACCTGCTGTCGCACCGGTTGGTCCGCCCGCACGGGTTGAACCTGGACGGCGTGTTCGGGATCCTGCCGAACGTGGTGTGGACCTCCGCTGGTCCATGCGCCGTGGAGGGCTTCGAGGCCACCCGGCTGGCGCTGCGGTCGCACGGGCCGGTGCATGTGTACAGCGTGGACAAGTTCCCGCGCATGGTCGACTACGTGCTGCCGTCCGGGGTGCGCATCGGCGACGCGGACCGGATCCGACTCGGCGCCCACGTCGCTTCCGGCACCACCGTCATGCATGAGGGGTTCATCAACTACAACGCCGGCACCCTCGGCGCCTGCATGATCGAGGGCCGGATCTCGGCGGGAGTGGTGGTGGGCGACGGCTCGGATCTCGGCGGGGGCGCGTCAATCATGGGCACCTTGTCCGGCGGCGGCACCGAGCGGATCACCATCGGGCGCCGTTGCCTGGTCGGCGCGAACGCCGGGGTGGGCATCTCACTCGGCGACGACTGCGTGGTGGAGGCCGGCTGCTACATCACCGCTGGCTCGAAACTCACCCTGCCGGACGGCTCGGTGACGAAGGCCGCGAGCCTATCCGGGCACGCCGGGCTGCGGTTCTGGCGCAACAGCGTCACCGGAGCGCTGGAAGCGGCGCCACGCGCCGGTACCGGCACCACGCTCAACGCCACCCTGCACGCGAACAACTGAGGCGAGCGCGAGTGAGGATCCCGGCGAGCGCGGTCCGCAGCGGCACCGTCGCCGTGCTGGTGGTGGCGGTGGCTGGGCTGGCCATCTTTTTCGGCGGGCGGGCGCTGTTGCATCGCGCGAGCGCGCCAAGCGCTGACTCTGGCTGCGCGTTCGGCAACTTCAGTCTGGGCACCGAACAGACAGCCGTCGCCTCGACGATGGTCGGCGTGGTGCTGCGACGAGATCTCCCCGAGCGGGCGGCGGTGCTGGTCTTGGCGGCCGGGTTGCAGGAGAGCCATCTGCGCAACCTGGCCTCCGGCGAGGGGGATCGCGACTCGGTGGGGGTGCTGCAGCAGCGGCCGTCGCAGGGTTGGGGCACGGTGGCCCAGCTGGGCGACGTGCAGTACGCGACCGGCAAGTTCCTGGACGCGCTGGTGAAGATCAACGGTTGGCAGATCGGTGACCTCGCCGACACCATCCAGGCGATCCAGATCTCCGCTGACGGACGCCTCTACGCCGTCCATGAGCCCGAGGCGCAGGCGCTCGCCGACGCGCTCACCGGGGCCACTCCGGCGGGGGTCAGCTGCGCGTTCCCCGCGCCAACCACAGTGGCCAGCCCGCAGGCGGCGGCGGCGGCGGTGGCCAAAGACCTTCCGGTGCGACCGCCGACGGTGACCGGGCAGACCGTGGCCGTGCCCGGAGCGGCGTGGGCCACGGCGGCGTGGTTTGTCTCCAACGGCGACCGGCTCGGCATTGAGCGGGTCTCCTACTCCGGCAAGACGTGGGCGCGCGGGAAAGGCTGGTCCGACGACCAGCAGGCATCAGCGACAGAAGTGGTGGCGACGCTGCGGCACTGACGCCGACGCCATTGCCGCCGAAGCGGTGCCGTGGCCTCCGACCAGTCTGCCAGCGAGCAGTCGAGTCGCCGGCGACCGGAATGGATCGGTCAGGCGTCGCCCTGGGGCGGCAGCGCGCTGACCAGTTCCGCGTCCTTGTCGACGCGTCCGGTCTTCGAGGCACCGCCGGGCGAGCCCAGATCGTCGAAGAACTCGACGTTGGCCCCGGCGTAGTCGCGCCATTTCTCGGGCAGGTCGTCCTCGTAGAAGATGGCCTCAACCGGGCAGACCGGCTCACAGGCGCCGCAGTCGACGCACTCATCAGGATGGATGTACAGCATCCGTGCGCCCTCGTAGATGCAATCGACGGGGCACTCGTCCACACATGCCTTGTCCATAACGTCCACGCATGGTTCGGCGATCACGTAAGTCACGGTCAGTTTCCTCCGGGCAGGCGGTTCCACTCGCAAGTTCGAACCTAGTATGCCCGCCGCGCCGGATCGCTCGTGGGTCGGCCGGACGGTGGCCGGCAACCGTCACGTTCGCGCGGCCGGAACCGGCCGACACTACGATTGACCCATGCCGGAGGCCTACCAGAAGCTGCTCGTCATCTCTTTTGATGACCAGCTCAGAGCGCAGGAGTTCCTGCTGACGGCGGTGCGGCTTCAGCGCAGTGACGAACTCATGTTGCATGACGCCGTCTTCGTGCGGCGATCCGCGGACGGTTCCTCCCATGTCCGGGAAACCACTGACGTCACGCCGGGCAAAGGGGCGATGGGCGCGGGCGTGTGGGGCCTGCTGCTGGGCGCGCTGTTCGGCGGCCCGATCGGCGGGCTAGTGGTGGGAGCCGCTTCCGCGGGAGGCGGAGCGTTGATCGGCAAACTAGTCAACACCGGCATCAAGAACTCCACCGTGAAGGCGTTGCGCGAGACGGTGCCTCCCGGCCGCACCGCGCTCGCTCTGCTGGTGAGCCACGTCTCGCTCGCCGACCTGCAACGCGAGCTGGCCCGCTTCCCCGGCGCCAGGCTGGTCGAGAGCGACCTGCCGCCCGCCGCTATCGCTGCCGTGCAGAACGCCCTTGAGGAAGCCAACCGGCCGCCGTTCACCGGCGCCTGAGGTCAAGCGCCCCGCTCAGCCACGCCAAAGTCGCCACCCCCGCGATCGCCCCGACGAACACCGTGGCAAGCGACACCCACTCCTGCGCGCCGCCCCCGGGCAACAGCACATCGCCCTCCGCGCGCGGCGTCATGCCAAGCGCCACCACCGTGACGAACCAGCACAGCCAGGGCAACGCGGCGGCCCAACCGGCGCCGATCAGACGGCCCGCCAGCACCGGCAACACGACGTTGGCGACCAACGCGATCAGCACCGACACCGGCACCAACGCCGCACCTACCCGAAACGGCGTGAGCAGGACCGCGAACACCCCGCTCAACAGCGCACAGCCGCACAGCAGAACCACGGTGACGATCTCCAGCGCCCGGCCGGCGCCACGCCCGCTCACCCCGCGTCCCGGGTCGCGCACGCCGACCCATCGTCGGCCAAGCCGGCGAACAGATCGGTCTCCCGCCCAGCGGGCCCACTCGGGCCGCCAGAATCACCCCGGCCCAGCCCAAGCTCCGGCTCGGCCCAAGCGAGCCGGCCCAGCCCAAGCTCCGGCTCGGCCCAAGCGAGCCGGAAGTGCTCCACCGCCAGCGCCTCGCGACCCAGCTTGTTCGACAGCGCGAAGAACGGGCCATCCACGGCGATCTGGGTGGCGTGCGCGCGCAGCGCGGCCAACTTGGCGGCGCCGAACCCCGTGGCATCCACCACGGTGGTGACCAGCGAATCGTCCACCCCGAAGGGCAGGTCCTCGACCCGGGCGACGGTGAACCCGGCTGGCGCGGCCTCGGCCATCGCCGCGAGTTCCCGCCGCAGCACCGAACGCGGCGTCGCCACCCAGTAGACCTTGGAGACCTGCCACGGCGCTCCCCCACCGCCGCGCGGGTCAGCGGCCGCCACCACCGCCGCCATGGTCACCCGGTGGGCCATGATGTGGTCCGGATGCCCGTAGTCGCCGTTCGGGTCATAGGTGACCACCACTTGTGGGCGCACCTCACGGATCACCGCCACCGCCGCGTCCACGGCTGCCGCGAACACCGCTGGGTCGTCGGCCGCGCGCCAGAACGCTCGCGGATTCGAGTTCGCCGGGGCGCCCATCATGCCGCTGTCGCGAAACCGTCCCGCGCCGCCGAGAAACCGATGATCGCGTACCCCGAGCGCGGCCATCGCCGCCGCCAGCTCGCCCATGCGGTAGCCGCCGAGCTGATCGCCCTGATCCGCGGCGAGCCCGGTCAGCTCAGGCACGAGGATCTCCCCCTCCTCGCCGAGGGTGCAGGTCAGCAACGTGACGCGCGCGCCGCTGGCCGCGTAGCACGCCATGGTCGCGCCAGTGGTGATCGACTCATCGTCCGGGTGGGCATGCACCAACAGCAGCCGACGGGCCGCTTGCGCGCCACTGGGTGCCACTGTCGCGCCGCCGGGCTCACTCGCCAGCGAACGCCTGCGGGTCGGTCTGCTCGGCTCCGGCGACGACTTCGGCGCGGACCTCCGGGAAATGACACGCCACCAAATGCCCCACACGCCGCAACTCCAACACCGGCGCCACCTCACGACACCGCGCCTGATCCCCACCCGACAACCCCTGCCGATACTTCGGACACCGAGTATGGAACACACAACCACTCGGCGGATTAGCCGGACTCGGCAAATCCCCCTGCAACAAAATCCGCTCCCGACGAGACTCCACAGCCGGATCAGGCACCGGCACCGCCGACAACAACGAATGCGTGTACGGATGCATCGGCTCCCCATACAACACATCCCGACCCGCCGTCTCCATAATCTTCCCCAAATACATCACCGCCACCCGATCCGAAATATGCCGCACCACAGACAAATCATGCGCGATGAACACATAAGCCAACCCGAACTCGTCCTGCAAATCCTCCAACAAATTAACCACCTGCGCCTGAACCGACACATCCAACGCCGACACCGGCTCATCACAAACCACCAACCGCGGATGCAACGCCATCGCCCGCGCGATACCAATCCGCTGCCGCTGCCCACCCGAAAACTCATGCGGATAACGATTATAATGCTCCGGATTCAAACCCACCCGATCCATCAACCCCTGCACCTCCACCTTCACCCCACGCTCCGGACGCACCCCCTGAATCCGATACGGCGCCCCAATAATCGAACCAATCGTATGCCGCGGATTCAACGACGAATACGGATCCTGAAAAATCATCTGAATATCCCGCCGCAACGGCCGCAACTCCCCCTGCGACAACCCACCAATCTCCCGACCATCAAACCGAATCGACCCCGCCGTCGGCTCCAACAACCGCGTCGCCACCCGACCCGCCGTCGACTTACCACAACCCGACTCCCCCACCAACCCCAACGTCTCCCCCGGACGCACCGAAAACGACACCCCATCAACCGCCCGCACCGCCCCAACCTGCCGCTGCACCAAAATCCCCCGCTTAATCGGAAAATGCTTACGCATCCCCTCAACCACCAACAACGCCTCAGGATCG
>WQZC01000129.1 GCA_009780925.1 Actinomycetes bacterium
CAGCAGCGCGGCGGCGCGCTCGGCCGCGCTTCCGCCTTGGACATCCAAGCCGTAGGCACCCCTCTTGTCGAAGCCGAGCGGGTTGACGCAGCTTATGACGATCTTGCCGACGGTGACGTCGGCGAGTGCGGCGACCATCTCGTCATGACCCTCAAACGGGATGGCGAGCAACACCAGGTCCGCGCGCTCCGCCGCCGCGAGGTTGCCGTCTCCGGTGATCGGCGCCGCGGCGAGCTGGCTCAACTCGGCGGCTGCCGAAGCGGCGCGCTGCGGGTCCCGCGAGCCGATCGTCACCGTGTGCCCGCCCCTTGCGAACCGGAAGGCCAGGCCCCGGCCCTGCGGACCGGTCCCGCCGATGACGGCGATCTGATGGAGCGGCATCAAGTCCTCCTGTTGGTGTTGTGCTGGCCGGGTCGCCCCTGGTGTGCTGGCGGGGTGGCCGCTGTCTTGATCAAGTGGCGTTTCCGCCAATTTGGTTGGCGGAAACGCCACTTGATCAAGGCTCGCACAGGTTTCCCGCGCCTGCGGCCCGGAACCGCTGGGCTGTGCGGCGCGCGAGCGCCGCCGCCAAGAGCATAGGCGCGCGCGGTGGCAGCGGCGAGATTTCGCTGCGCGAGTCCGCCGGCGCGGGAACTCCATCGCGCGAGAGCGCGGCGGGGCGAGAGCCCGGCGCTGCGAGAATCAGACTTTGTGAGGGTGTATCTGCCGAGCACCGTGGCCGGCGCGGCTCGGGTGCTGGAAAGCGGCAGCATTGGACCGGTGCCGCTGACCGCGTTCGCGGTGACCGACGGCTTGCGCGCCTGGTATCGCGACGATGACCTGGAGTCGCTGGAATATGCGGCGATGCTCCAGGCGGCCCGGGCTTCGCTGCGCCTGCTCGGGGCGGATCCGGAGTGCGCGCGCCTTCGGGTTGTGTTCGCCGCCGACATCCCGGACGCTGGGGTGACGATTCGCGACGATCTCGATCTCGGCGTCGTCCGGCTCGCCGAGACGGTGCCGATGCGCTCGATCGCCGCAATCCACATGGATGAGGTGGGCGCGGAACGGGTCGTCGCGCTGGCTGCGGAGGCGATTGATGCCGCCGACCTCGGTGAAGAGCGCGCGCAGGCGACCGTGGACGACGCCGAAGGATTCGAGCTGTGCTGGTACGCCACCCAGGAACTGCCCGACCTGATAAGGAGCCTCGGTCGCTGACGTGTGGCGATCCCATGGCGCTGCCGGGGCGCTGGCGTCGCGCTGGCGTCGCGATCGCGTGGCGCTGTCGTGGCGCGGGGGCGCCGGGGCACCGTGGGCACAGCGCGTCCTGCGGGTGCGGCGTGTTCCCAGCGGTGCGGCGTGTCCCGGCGGGATCGTCGTGACGGTGGGATCGTCGTGACGGTGGGGGTGCCGGCACGGCGGGGTTGCCGGCACGGCCCCGGTCTCCGTTTCACGGCAGCGCCAGTTGAATCGGCAACACCGGGCCATCGCCCAAGGCGACGACGCCCGGCTGGTCGGCCAGCAACACGCCGCGGCCGGGCGGCGCGCTGGTTCTGGTGCGCGGCAGCCGGATCCCGAACAGCTCGCTGTCGCCGACCTCCGGTTGCAGCAACACCCCGGTGCGGCTGCGCCGCGCCTCGGCGGCCGGCCCCCGGTAGGTGACGGCCAGCTCGTCGCTGCGCGCCGCCACAACGACCGCCAGTGCCGCTGGCGCGCGGCGAATGAGCCCGGTGATCGCGTCGCCGATCGGGGTGTCGACGAACGTCTCGCCATCGTCCACCAGCAGCAGGACCCGCCTGGGTGGGGCGCCCGGCCCCCAGTCCCGGTCGGGCTCCGGGGGAATCGGATCCAACACGTCCGGTCGCGGCCCTGGAGCCCATGCGGGCGATGGGACACCAAGGGGTCGGACCGAACCCAGCGGCTCCGGTCGAGGCTCCCCAGCCGGCGCATTCGGTGGGCAGCCAGGGGGCCGGATCGTGCCCGGCACCGGGTCGGCTGGCTCGGGTGCCAGCGCCCGGGCCAGCGCGTCCGGTGGGTCCTCGGGCGCCAATACCGCGCGGACCGTCGAGCCCCAGGCTCCGGCGGCGGACCGCAGCGGGGACCGGCGCGGCGCGGCCACGACCAGCATCGCACCGGTGTCGACGAGCTGGCCGCCGATCAGTGCCAGCGCCGTGCTGCGCCCCGAACGCGGCGGCCCAGCGACCAGCCAGCGTGCCTCTCCCGCGAACAGGTCCACCCGCACGGCGCGCGCGGCGTCACCCCCGGCGCCGAGCACCACCCCACCGGGCACCACCCCACCGGCCACCCCATCGGGCGCCGTCCCGCCTAGCCGCGCGCCTATCAGGGGCGCGGCTGAGGCAGGTGAGGGCGCAGCGTGGCGCGCGGCCACCACACCTGGCTCGTCGGTGACCTTTCCCTGCTCGTGGGCGATGAGCTCCGCTAACGTGATCCGGCTGGGGAGCGGTCGCAACGGCAGCGGCCCGCCGAGCGCTTGGTCATTGCGGTGGCGCGCCGACCCTGCGCGCGCGGCCTCGGCGATGGAGGTGATGGCGTCGTGCTGCGCGCCAGCCTCCGCTGCGGCGCCCAGCACGGCGAATTGGACCTCCATGCCATCGTTGGCGCGAAACGCCCGCCCCGGCGGCATGGCGTCGGGCACCAGTCGCGGTGGTATGCCAGCCAGCGCGTAGTCGCCGCGATCGGCCAGCGCGAGCAAGTACTTGCGTCGGACCATGCCGCCCACTCGGGCCGCGAGCATGGCGCGGTCGCCGCTGGCCACCACCGTGACCCCGGCCGCCGCGCCCTCCCGGAACACGCCCAGCAGGGTGTCCACGCTCCGCCCGCCGTCGTACTCGTCGGCGGCGGCGACGAACCCCTCCCAACCATCGACCAGCAGCAGCAGGTAGGGCACCTCCGTGCCGCGTGCCCTCGCCTCGGCGATTCCACCGACTAGCGACTCGCTGAGCAGCGCCTGACGTTCGGCGATCTGCGCGGTGAGCCGGGCCAACAGTCGGTCAGCGGTGGCGAACTCGTCGCGGCCGACCACAGCCGCGCAATGCGGCAGCGCGGCCAGCCCGCGCAGCGCCCCGCCGGCGCAGTCGATCGCGTACAGGTGCATGTCCCGCGGCGAGTTGGCCGCCGCGGCGGCGCCGGCGAGCGCGCGCAGCGCGGTGGACCGGCCAGAGCGCGGTCCACCGATCAGCAGGATCGGTCCGCCCTCGGTGAGGTCCACCGCATCCGGGCGTCGCCGTTGCTCATCCGGGAGGTCGGCTAGCGCCCATGGCAATGCCCACGGTCGCGATGGGTCGGCGCCCAGCGCGCCGATGGGCACGACAGCGGGCAGCGGCGGGACCCAGGGGCGGTGCGGCCGGGTGGCGCCACAGCGTGTCGCGGCGTTTCGAAGCACCTCGACCACTGCCGCCAGATCGGTGCCGGCACTCGCCGCGCCGGCGTCGTCCGTGCCGGGGCTCGCGGTGCCGGAGTCGCTCGGTGCGCCGGCAGCGACCTGGCTGGGGCTCGGTGCGCCGGTCTCGTCTGGGCCGGGACTCGTCACACCGGTGCTGTTCGGGGCGCCGCCATGCTGGCTGCCCGCTTCATCGGGGCCGATTGGGCGTCCCCACTCATCAAGCAACGTGACTTGCGTGAGCGCGCCGCGGACCGGCGCCGGACCGCTCACCCGTGCCGTCTGCGCCTCCACCAAGGTCGGACCGGAGCGAATCATGGCGCGTCCGGGCAGGTTTCTGTCGATTCGGGCCGCCGCGTCGGAATCGATCACCTCCGTCGAGTCGTTGGGATCGGTCACGCGCAGCGCGATCCGCAGCGTCACGTTGGCGCGGATCTCGGCGGAGACCACGCCGCTGGGGCGCTGGGTGGCGAGGATGAGGTGCAACCCCAGGGACCGGCCGCGTTGCGCGACGGACACCAATCCGGTGACGAAATCTGGCAGCTCCTCGGCTAGCGCGGCGAACTCGTCCACAACCAGCACCAGCCGCCCCAGGGCGCGCGCGCCGGTCCCGCGAAGGCCCTGGTAGTCGGCCAAGTCCTTGGCGCCCGCCTCGGCCAACAATCGCTCGCGGCGGCGCAGCTCGGCGTCGAGCGAGCGCAACGCCCGTCGGGTCAGATGGGGGTCTAGGTCGGTGACCAGGCCTGCGGTGTGCGGCAACCGGGCGCACTCGGCGAACGCCGCGCCGCCCTTGTAGTCGATCAGCACGAACGACAGGTCGGCGGGATCGTTGGTCGCCGCCAAGCCCGCCACCAAGGACTGCAGCAGTTCGGACTTGCCTGAGCCGGTGGTGCCGGCGATCAGCGCGTGCGGGCCATCGCGCACCAGATCCAGCGTCACCGCGCCGTCCGCGCCGAGCCCGATCGGCGTGATCGGACCGGCCCGCGCCTGCCACCGCTGCGCGACTGAGGCGACCAGCTCGCTGGGGCCCCCATCGGCCAGGCCCAGCAGCTCGACCAGCCGGCAGCTCTTGGGCAGCGCGTCGGACGGTTGGCGTCGCGCGTCGCGCAGCGGCGCGAGCGCCCGCGCGACACGTTGCGACCAGTCCTCGCTGACCCGGTCCATCCGCGCCAGGCCCGGATCACCGCCGCCAGAGGCGCCGGCTGCTGCTGAGCCGGCCCTCGCATCGCCGCCGCGTCCGCTTCCGCCGGTTCTGACGCGCCCGCTGCCGGCCGCGGCGCCCGGGCCGGAGGACGGCACGGAGCCGTCGGCGCATTCCGCGCCGCCTGGGGGTCCCGCGCCGCCTGGGGGTCCCGCGCCGACTGGGGGTCCCGCGCCGCCTGCCGCGCGAATGGTGATCCTGGTTCCGGTGCCGCCTGTCACGGCGGCGGTCGTTGCGCACGCGGCGGGCAGGCGCCGCTGCTCGTCGTCCAGGCAGATCGCGGTGATCCCGACGCTTGGCCCGTCGGCCAGCAGCTGCGTCAGGCCGGGCAGACCGGCCGCGTCGCCCGCGCGGTCGATGACTGCCACCAGCCACGGGCCGGACCACCCGGCATGGTCCGGTCGGCGCTGCGCCAACCGTTGCGCCAGCAGCGCGGACAGCTCACCGGCCAGGCGCCGGCACCGCTCGGGGTCGGTCGCCACCGCGCGCAGGTGGCTCAGCCATCGCGTCCAGCGCCACCCGGCGCACGAGTCCGCTGACAGCAGGAGCATGACCGACAGGTCGTTCGGGGTGTGCAGCACCACCAATTGGCCGACCAACCAGCGCGCCACTCCGGCCACGATGCCCCGCGGCCCAGAGACGCCGAGCGGACCGCGGCGCAGGTTGACCCACACCGGCACATCGGCCAGCGTGCCGGCTGGGCCGGCCCGCCCGTCCCGACGGGCCAGCAGCCGCGATGGGCGCTCGCCCAACCCGAGGCGCACATCAAGAAAGTCGGCGTCTTCGCGGCGGCGCTCCCACAAGCGGTGATCCCGGGTCGTCGCGGCTATCGCCAGCGCGGCCGGGTCGGGGTGCGCCCGCCGGCGCTGACGCGCCTCCTCGGCGAGCAACGCTTCCTGCCGCTCCCGCGCCGCGCGCTCGCCGGACCGCCAGCTCCGCGCCCACTGACGGCGGTCGCGTCGTCGCCGCCAACGCTCGCTCGCCACCGTGCCGAGCATCATCACCGGGGACATCAACGCGAACGCCAAGAACACCATGTTGCGCAACACGACGGCCAAGGTGACGCCCATCGCCGCCGGCAGCGCCATCGCCAACCACTGCACCGGGGTGGACGGGCCGCGCTCGCGCCGGTTCGGGAACACGACCTCGCCCTCGACGGGCGTCGCGGCCAGGCGCGGAGCCTGGCTGACCGCCAGCGTGCCGTCGGCGCCTGGACGGATCGCGGCCACCGGATCGTCGGCCAGCACGAGCCCGACCCGGCTGTCGCCCAGCGCGAGCAACTGTCCGGGGCGCAGCGCCGAGCCCTCCCGGCCAGCCGGCGCGCCGTCGACCCAGCTGCCATCGGCGGTGCCGAGGTCGCGCACGCTCGCCCCGGTGCGCGTCATCGCAACCGTGGCATGCCGCCCGGACACCCCCGGATCGCACAGCCGCAGCCGGCAGCTCGAAGACCGGCCGATCGTGATAGCGGCGCGTTGGAGCGGCGCCACCGTTCCCGCGTCGGGGCCGCCGACGACATGCAGGCGGGGCGCGGCGAGCAACACACCCTTCGATGAAGACACTGCCGCGTGGGCCTCGCGGGCCACGACCAGGTCGCCGTCCCGCAACCCCGGACCGCCCAGCAGCGCGGCATCGGGCAGCGGTCGACCACCGCCCCACAGGACGAGTCGGCCGGAAGGCGCCACCGGACCGGTGGGTGGGTGAGCGTCCGGCGAGGCGAGTCGGAGCAGCTGCGCGCGGAACTGCGCGAGCTGGGCGCCATCGGGCGCGTCGATCTGGACGTCGCGCTCGACGCCGGTCGCGTCGCAGACGGTGAGCCGCACTCGCATACCCGGCAGTGTGCGCATCGGCGCTGACATTTCAGCAGGCCGCGCTGGGATCTGTGGATAACTGCGAAGGTGGGCGGGAGTTATCCACAGATGTTGCCGAGCGCCTTCCGGCGCCCGCCCCGACGCCATAGCGTTCGTCGGCATAGGTCGGGCCAACCCGGGCCGATCGACGCACGATGGAAGGGACCGAACCATGACTGGGATCGCCGTGACCCCCGAGCAGCTGCACACCCTGGCCGGCACCGTCACCCGAACCTCGGCCGACGTGCGCGGCGCGCACCAGAGCTTGCGCGGACAACTCGCGCCGCTGTTCGGAGCGGACTGGCGGGGCGCGGCCTCGACCCAGTTCGCCGGGTTGTACGACCAGTTCGATCAACACGCGAAAGGGCTGTCTGACGCGCTGGACGCGATCGGCCAGCTGTTGGGCCGCGCCGGCGCCAGCTACGCCGAAGCCGAGCAGCAGATCGCGGCGAGCTTCCACTGAGCCCGCCTCGGCGGTCAACGGCCCCCGCGAGCCGGCTCCCGTGCGCCGGACCGCACGTGCTGGACCGCACCCGCTGGCTCTGCGGGCCGGACCCCGCGGCCGTTTCCCCAGTGCCGTTCCCCGCGCGCCGCCCTCGCGCGCGGCCCCCACGCGCCACAATTGGCAGCGGAACCGGTCTGGGCGACCGAACCGATCCGGCCCGCGGCGGCCCGAGCCGACATCACCGCAGGAAAGGACACCACCGTGCAGTTCGGACGCTATTTCGAGGATTTCGAGGTTGGCGCTGTCTACAAGCATTGGCCCGGCAAGACCGTCACCGAGTACGACGACCACCTGTTCTGCCTGTTGACGATGAATCACAACCCCTTGCACATGGACACCAACTACGCGCAAGCGACCACCGCGTCGGGCAAGAACCTCGTGGTCGGCAACTACATCTACTCCCTGCTGCTAGGGATGTCGGTGCCCGATATCTCTGGCAAGGCGATCGCGAACCTTGAGGTGGAATCGCTGCGCCACATCGCGCCGACCTTCCACGGCGACACCATCTACGGCGAGACCAAGGTCTTGGGCAAGAAGGCGTCC
>WQZC01000130.1 GCA_009780925.1 Actinomycetes bacterium
CCGCTCCGAGTCGGTCAACACGCCAACCACCTGCTGGCCGCCGGTCTTCGCCTGGGTCGCCAGATCCGCTTGGACCATGACCAGGTTCGACTGCACTCCCGCCAGTTCCTGCTGAATCTGAGCGATCTGCCCGATCGTGTTGTTGTCGGTGATCGCCAGCGGGCTGGCCGCGCCGAATTGGGTGTCGATCAACGTGGTCATGGCGGGGTCGGCGGACACGCCAGGGGTGACCTGGATGGTGAAGCTGCCGAGCGCGAACTTCGTGGCGGTGACCGCCAGGTCGAAGGTGGCCGCTGAGCCCAGCGCCGGCGGCGCCAGGATCGCCGCCCACTGCACCTGGTAGTCCCCATCCGGCAGCGTGCTCACCGTTCCGGTGAACGAGCCGTTGCCCCGCTCGGCCTGCGCGACGGCGGTGACGTCAGACACCGCGTTCTTCGGCAGCACCGCGGTCGCCAGGACCGTGTAGGGCGTGGTGACCATCGCCGTCGTGGCGGCCCCGTCGACCGTCACCGACTCGGGCTTGCCACTGGTGTTCGTCACCGTCACCGAGACCTTCACCGGGCCCGAGGCGCCAGCCGCCTCGGCCAGATCGCTCCCGACCCGCGAGCCCGCCTGGTACAGCACCGTGATCCGCACCGGCAGCTGCGCGGCCACCGATTTCGGATCCAGTGCCGTCACGCTGGCATGGAACCCCGACTGCTGTTGGGCGATGTCCGAGCGGTCCACCGACGCGATCGACCCATCGGCTCCAAGCCCCACGCTCGCCACCTGGAACAGACTCGTCGGCGGCGCCGATGCCTGCGACCCAGCCGCCGCGTACAAACCGCCGAAGACCGCTATCACCGCGACGACGGCCGGCGCCCAGGTTCGACGGACGCGCCCCCTCCCACGATCACGGTGCGCCGCGTGAGCAGGCCCGCGGCCACGGGCACCGCCGCCCCCAAGGAGCTTCGCTGACATCCTCAAGGCACCCCTCCTTGCCCTCAGCCGGCTGTCCGCTTACCTGCGGCTGCCTTCCGCTGTCGCGTCGAACGGCTGGCCGGCGAATGTTTACCGGACCCTACACGCTGGACCTGAAGCATGCCACGAGGAGCGGTCGGGGAAGTAGGCGGCCACTCACAGGTGACGCACGGCCCGCCGCGCGGCAGCGGTCCTCGGGCCAGCGCCCTGGTCACACGGAACATGTTCAACATGCGATACGCATGTATCGTGACTCAGTGACCACACTCCAGGTTCGCGACGTCCCCGACGCCCTGAGCCGAAGCCTCAAGGAGCGAGCGGCCCGCCGTGGGATGAGCCTGTCCGACTATGTCCGGGGCGAGCTCTCCCGAATCGCCAGCCAGCCATCGCTAGACGAATGGGCCGATCGGGTTCGCTTGCGTGGCAGCACCGCGCCGCGAACACCCGCTGCGGATGTGCTTCGCGCCGAACGCGCGCGGTGACAGCCGTCATCGACGCGTCGGCGCTGAGCGAGATCGTCGCTGACACGAGTGCCGCCGCCGCAATCCTCCGGGCGCTGCGCGCGCACGCCGGCGATCTGCACATTCCGCACCTGGCCGTGATCGAGACCACCTCAGTCTTGCGCGGCTGGACGCGGTCCGGCCAGCTCGACCCGCAGCGCGCCGAGCAGGCGCTGGCCGATCTGGAAGCTTTCCCCGCCACGCGTTGGCCAGCCGACCCGCTCTTGCCCCGGATCTGGCAACTGCGCGACAACCTCAGCGCCTACGACGCGACCTATCTCGCCCTGGCCGAATCCCTCGACGCGATCTTGATCACCCGCGACGCCCGGCTCCGACGAGCCGCCGCCGGCTTGACACCCACCACAATCACCCTGCCCGAGGGACAGCGGGACGCCGCCGACCCAGCCCACCCATCGGCGGAAACAGTCGGCGCGGAACCAGTGGGCGAACAACGGGTCGAGAATGCTGACCCCGCCCGCTAGACGTCGCTGACCTCGCGGTTGAGCCTCACAAGCTGGAGCCGATGGGACCGTTCGGGTGGGACGGTCTGCGCTCGACGTTGAGCGACGAGCACTGAAAGGTGGCATTTCATCACTCGGCCCCGGCCCGGCGCGCGGGTCAGCCGTAGACGATTGGGGGCACCGACTGCTCCACCCCGGCGACGATGCTGTTGGCGTACACCGTCAGGTCCTGCGCGCTCAACCCGGCCGAGGTGGTCCGGCCCATCTCGTTGTAGACCCAGGGCACGTCCTGCGCGGTCAGCATGACGATGGGGATGGTGCCGTGCGAGCCCAAGTTCCGGTCCGCCGCGAAACCGTGCCCGGCGGTGACGGTGATCGGCGCGTGCTGGTACTTCTGCCTGGTTTTCTGAAAGATCAGCGCGTACTTGCGGCTCAAGGACGCGGTGTTCTTATTGGTGAAATACCGGGTCAGCGAGCCCGCGTTGTTCTGCCGGTAGCCGCCCATGTTGTCGTAGTAGATCTGCCCGGCGCCCACATTGGCTTTCACGTCAGTGTGCAGGCTGACCGCGATATCGGCCGGCCGTCCCTTGTTCGCGCGCTCGGCGAGCAGCCCCTTCTGCCACAGCGTCCGCCGCGCCGGGTCGGGGTTTCCGGTCCGCGACAGCACCACGGTGTAGCCCGCC
Source organism: Actinomycetes bacterium (assembly GCA_009780925.1). Lineage (GTDB taxonomy): Bacteria > Actinomycetota > Actinomycetes > Mycobacteriales > Jatrophihabitantaceae > WQZC01. The sequence goes on from WQZC01000130.1 coordinate 2,605, forward strand.
TTGCGCAGGATGGTCTGCGCCCGCCGGGCCACCGTGTACATGTCGGCGTCCTCGTTGCCGCCGCTGCCGTTCTCCCCGGAGTAGATGCCCTTCGAACCGCCCGAGGTTGCCGCAGTGGGGGCCACGTTGGCCCCGTGGCCGGGGTCGAGGAACACCACCGCGCGCCGGGCCACGGTGTGGCTGGCCCAGGCCGCCTTGCCGGCCTTGGTGTAGCAGACCAGATCGCCGTTGGACTTCATCACCAGCCGGAAGCCGCGCTTGCCGCCGGTCCGCGTCGACCAGAGCGCCTTGCCGGTCGCCGAGCGCAACACGAGGTTGCCATCGCTTTGCAGCGTCAGCCGGGCGTTCTTGTGGCCCGATGTGCGGCTCGACCAGATGGTTTGGCTGCCGTGGCGAATGATCAGGTTGCCATCGCTTTGCACGATGAACCGGAACGCGCCGCCCGCGGAGACCAAATAGTGGCCGGCGGCCAGCGACTCGCCCAGCGCCAACTGGTTCGACGGGCCAGCGGGCTTCGCGCTCGCCGAGGCGGTGGGCTGGGCACTCGACGGAGCGGCTGGTGGCGCACTCGACGGGCCAGCGGAGGTCCCGCTCGCCGCATCAGTCGGCGGCGCGCTCGACGCGCCATCGGACGGATCGATCGGCAGGGCGCCCGTTCGCACCGAGCACGCGGCCCCGGCCCCAGCCAGCAGCGCAGTGGCGACCGCCACCGTGACGAAGGCCTTGATCTTCCTGCGCAACGCGACCCCTCCGTAGCGGCTGAAGACGGTTCAGACGTTGAAGCCTAACGCTCGCAGCTGCTCCCGGCCCTCGTCGGTGATCCGATCCGGCCCCCACGGCGGGATCCACACCCAGTTGATTCGCACCGCCCCGGCCAGCGGACCCGGCCCGGAGGTGATCGCCGCCTCCGACTGCTCGGCGATCATGTCGGTGAGCGGGCAGCCCGCCGAGGTCAACGTCATGTCCAGGGTCACCACCACCGTGTCGCCCTCGCGGTCCGCGCGCGCGTCGTAGAGCAATCCCAGATCCACCACGTTGATGCCCAGCTCCGGGTCCACCACATCGCGCATCGCCTCCTCGATGTCATCCCGGCTCGGCAGCGCCATCGGTTCGGTCATCGGTCCACTCCCCCGGCCTCGGCGGCGCGCACCGCGTCGGCGACCGCGCCCTTCATCGCCATCCACCCCAGCAGCGCGCACTTCACCCGCGCCGGGTATTTCGACACGCCTTCGAACGCGACCGCGTCATCGAGCGCGTCCTCATCCGCCTCGGTCAGCTCGGCGTGCCCGCGCGACTGCATCAGGGCAAGGAACCGTTCCTGCAGCGCCAGCGCCTCGCCGATCGGCCGGCCCGTCACCAGGTCGCTCATCACCGAGGTCGACGCCTGGCTGATCGAGCACCCCTCGCCCTCCCAGCCCAGGCCGGCCAACCGCCCGTCGGCCAGCCGCACCCGCAGCGTGATCTCGTCCCCGCAAGTCGGGTTGACGTGGTGCACCTGCGCGTCGTACGGCTCCAGGCGCGTGCGGTGGTGCGGGTTCTTGTAGTGGTCCAGGATGATCTGCTGGTACATCGACTCCAGCTGGGGCGGGCTCACGCGAACATCTCCTTGGCCTGCTCGATGGCGACGAGCAACGCGTCGATCTCGTCGGTGGTGGTGTGCGCCGCGAACGACGCCCGAGTGGTGGCCGGGATGCCGTAGCGCACGCACACCGGGCGGGCGCAATGATGCCCGGCGCGCACCGCGATGCCCCGCTCGTCCAGGAACTGCGCCACATCGTGCGGGTGCACCCCGGCCACGGTGAAGGAAATCGTGGCGCCGCGCCCCACGCTGGAAGTCGGCCCGATGACACGCACCCCGGGCAGCGCGGCCAGCCCGTCCAGCGCGTGTTCGGTCAGCGCGTGCTCGTGCGCGCGCACCTCGTCCAGGCCCAGCCCGGTCAGCCAGTCGATGGCTGTGCCGAGCGCAACCGCCTGGGCGATCATCGGGGTGCCGGCCTCGAAGCGGTGCGGCGGCGCGGCGAAGGTGGTGCCGGTCATCTCGACGGTCTCGATCATCTCCCCGCCGGCGAGGAACGGCGGCATCGCCGCGAGCAGCTCGTACCGGCCCCACAGCGCGCCGACCCCGGTCGGCCCGTACACCTTGTGCCCGGTGAACGCCAAGAAGTCCACCCCCAGCGCGCGCACCGAGATCGGCAGGTGCGGCGCGGCCTGCGCGGCGTCGACCACGGTCAGCGCGCCAACCGCCTTGGCCCGCTCGACCAGCCGGGGCACCGGGTTGATGGTGCCCAGCACGTTGGACTGGTAGGCGAACGCGACCACCCGGGTCCGGGCGGTGATCACCTCGTCGATGGCGGAGTCGACCAGCCGCCCCTCGTCGTCGATCGGGATCCATTGGAACCGCGCCCCGGTGCGCTGGGCGAGCAGCTGCCAGGGCACCAGGTTGGAGTGGTGCTCCATCTCGGTGACCACGATCTCGTCGCCCGGGCCGAGCCGGAAGCGCTCCGCGCCGGGCGTGCTGGTGGCGTTGGAGAAGGAGTAGGCGATCAGGTTCAGCGCCTCGGAGATGTTCTTGGTGAACACGATCTCCTCGCGGCGCGGGGCGTCCAGGAACGCGGCCACCTTGTCCCGCGCGCCCTCGAAGGCGTCGGTGGCCTCCGAACCGAGGGTGTGCACCGCGCGCGCCACGTTCGAGTAGTGCCGGGCGTAGAACTCGGCCTCGGCGTCGATCACCGCTTGCGGCTTCTGCGCGCTGTTGGCGGAGTCCAGATATATCAGTGGGCGCCCGTGCACGGTCCGGGACAGGATCGGGAACTGGGCGCGGACCGCGGCGACGTCCAGCGTCATGCCAGCGCGGTCTCGTTGACGCCGAACCGGGCGTAGCCCTCGTTCTCCAGCCGGTCGGCGAGCTCCGGGCCGCCCGACTCGACGATCCGCCCGTCGAAGAACACATGGACGAACTGCGGGGGAATGTAGCGCAGGATCCGCGTGTAGTGGGTGATCAGCAGCGTGCCGACGCCGGTCTCGCGCGCCCGGTTGACGCCCTCGCTGACCACCCGCAGCGCGTCCACGTCCAGCCCGGAGTCGGTCTCGTCCAAGATGGCGATCTTCGGCTTGAGCAGCGCCAGCTGCAAGATCTCGTGCCGTTTCTTCTCCCCGCCGGAGAACCCCTCGTTGACGCTGCGCTCGGCGAACGAGCGGTCCATCTCCAGCGCGCGCATCGCCTCGTTCATCTCCTTGACCCAGGCGCGCAGCTTGGGCGCCTCGCCGCGGGCGGCGGTGACCGCAGTGCGCAGGAAGTTCGACATCGACACCCCGGGCACCTCGATCGGGTATTGCATGGCCAGGAACAGCCCGGCGCGCGCCCGCTCATCGATGCTCATGGCCAGCACGTCCGCCCCGTTCAAGCGAACCTGACCGCCGGTGACGGTGTATTTCGGGTGCCCGGCCAGGGAGTACGCCAGCGTCGATTTGCCCGACCCGTTCGGCCCCATGATGGCGTGCGTCTCACCGGAACGCACCGTCAGATCAACCCCCTCGAGGATCTCGGTCAGTTCCTCGTCCGGGCCGGCGACCGCGACATGCAGGTCGATGATCTCTAGTTCCGTCACCGTCAACGCTCCAGTCGGTTCTCGATGGCGGCCATCAGCCGCGTTTGCAGTTCGGGCACGCCGATGCGGTCGATGACCTCGGCGAAGAAGCCGCGCACCACCAGCCGGCGCGCGGCCGCCTCCGGGATGCCCCGGGAGCGCAGGTAGAACAGTTCGATGTCGTCGAAGCGCCCGGTGGCGGAGGCGTGCCCGGCGTGCGCGATCTCGCCGGTCTCGATCTCCAGGTTGGGCACCGAGTCAGCGCGCGCCCCCTCGGTGAGCACCAGGTTGCGGTTCACCTCGAAGGTGTCGGTGCCGGTCGCGGCCGGGCGGATGCGCACATCACCGACCCACACCGTGCGCGCGTCGGCGCCGGCGAGGGCGTTCTTGTAGCGGACGGCGGAAGTGCAGTCCGGCGCGGCGTGGTCGACGTACAGCCGCGCTTCCAGATGCTGGCTGGCCCCGGCGAAGGACACCCCGCGCAGTTGCGCGGTCCCCCCCGGCCCGGCGAAGGACACCGTCGGCGCCAGGCGCACCAACGCGCCGCCGAGGGTGACGGCGGTGTGCGTGACGGTGGCGTCGCGGCCCACCACGATGGCGTGCGCGGCCAGATGAACCGCGCCCGGCGCCCAGTCCTGCACGCTGACGTAGTCCAGTTGCGCGCCGTCGCCGACCACGATCTCCACGTTCTCGGCGACGGCTGCGGCATCGGCGACGGCTGCGGCATCGGCTTCGGCGGCGGCCTCGGCGCCGGCCGTGGCGCCGCCGTACTCGACCACCACGGTGGCCCGCGCCCCCGCGCCGACGGTGACCACCAAGTGCTCGTACGCGATGCCCGGCTCGGCGTCGCGCGCGGCCGACTCAGCGGTGGCGCGCACCATCACCGGCTCAGTGAGCCGCGCCCCGGGGGCGATCCGCACCGCCAGCGTGCGCGGCGCGCCGGCCAGCGCCAGCGCGCTGACCCGATCAGCCGGGCGCAGCGCGCCGGCGGGAGCGCGCGGCCCCACCCCCCAACTCGACCCGTCCGGCGCAGTGGCGTCGACGCGCAACCGCGCGCTCGGAGTCAGTGCCGCGAGCAGCGGCGCGACCCGGGCCATCGGGGTGAACCGCCACTCCTCCTCCCGGCCCGTCGGCGCCGGAAAGTCGTCGGCGTCAACAGAGGTGAACCGCTCAACGATCGTCACCCGACGGCCCCTTCCATTTGCAACTCGATCAGACGGTTGAGCTCCAGCGCGTACTCCATCGGCAACTCCTTGGCGATCGGCTCGATGAAGCCGCGC
>WQZC01000131.1 GCA_009780925.1 Actinomycetes bacterium
GCCGCGATCCTCGGCGGCACCGTGACGATCACCAGCTCACCCGAAGCGGGAACCACCGTCACAGCCCGGGTTCCTCTCCCACCACAGCTACACCGGCCCGAGCCCGACGGAGACGCCCAATGACCGGCCCGGCGATCCGCGTCATCGTCGTCGACGACGACAACCTGTTCCGACAGGGACTGGTCGAGATCCTGCGGCTCGTCGACGACTTCGAGGTGGTGGGCGAAGGCGGGTCCGGCGGCGCCGCGCTCAAGCTCGCCACCGAGCTGCGGCCAGATGTGGCCCTGCTCGATGTGCAGATGCCCGGACCCACACCAGCCGAGACGATCCGCAAACTGCGCGAAGCGTCACCAGGCACCGGGGTCGTCGTCGTCACCGTCGCAGACGATCCCGACCTGATCTACCGACTGATCCAGGCCGGCGCCTGCGGATACCTGATGAAAAGCGCCGACCGGCGAGACCTCGCCACCGCCGTGCACGCGGCGGCCAAAGCAACCGACCTGGTCAACGTGCTGATCAGCAGGAAAGCGTTTCTCAGACTCCGGGTGTCCGTCTCGCGCCCCCCGAGCCAACTGCTCACCGCGCGGGAACTGGAAGTGCTAGCCGCCCTCGCGCAAGCGAAATCAACCACCGAGATCGCCACCACCCTCGGCATCGCCGAACTGACCGTGAAAAAGCACCTGGCCAACATCTACGCCAAACTCGAAGTTACCAACCGAGTCGAAGCCCTACTCACCGCCCAACAACGCGGCCTCGTCGCCACCACCCACACATGACGCCCGGCACCGGCGACTCGTCCTTTGGCACTGGGCAACAGGCCGATCCGTCGGGCAAACAGATCGGCTGCGGCACCGCAGCAGGCTCGCCCCCGCCTATCGTCTGCACCCAGTCTTCGGACTTTCCAATCTTTCACGCGTCTCGCCATAGAGGCCTTATTGACTGCGGAAGCACGGAGGCCGAGACCGAGACCGATCGCCTTCGTGAGCCGGGCATCCCGCTCATCGTGGTCGAATTCAACGGGCCGCGCGGGATTGATGGCGCCGTCAGGCATCGGGGCGCTCAGGGGTCGAGTGACTGGCGCGCGTCGGCGAGCAGGAGGTAGCGGTGCAAGGCGTCGCTCGGGGAGCGACGGAAGCCGATGGACTCGTAGTAACCGGCGGCTCGCTCATGCAGGGCGTGGACCAGTAACAGGCGCACGCCGATCCGATCGGCGGCGGCCAGTGTGGACAGGATCGCGTCCCGGGTGAGCAGGCGGCCCAGTCCGGCGCCTTGGGCGCGACGGTCGACCGCCAACCGGCCCATCAGGACGGCTGGCGCAGGATTGGGCGCGCTCCGCCAGGTAGCGATCAAGGGATGGCTCACCGGAATCAAAGCCGGCGAGATCGTCACCGGCCTCGATCGGGCGTGGCTGGCTTGGGATCACGGCGCGGGGCCGTTCAGTCCTGCTCCCAAGGCGCGTGCTCTGCCAGGAGCGCGGCCAGCTCGGGGATGCGCCGGGCGGGCTGGTCGAGGATCGCGGTGAACTCCGCCCACGCGGCGTCATCGAGACGGAAGCCTCGGCGGTCGGCGAGAGTCTCCTCCGCCCGGGTGACGGCGGCCATCGTGACGAAATCGGTCAGCGACTGGCCCGTCGACGCCGCGGCTTCGCGAATCACGGCGTCCTGATGGGGGGTCATGCGCATCGCCACACGGCGGCTACACCGAGGTGCCGATCAGCAGCCCGATGCCGAAGGTGATCGCGGCGGACACCGCGCCGAACAGCACCTGCCGGCTCGCGCCGAACCAGATCGGCCGCTCGGTCATCCGCGCCACGATGCCGCCCGCCGTCGCCAGCGTCAGCACGCTGAGCACCAGCGCGATCAGGATCGAGGTGGCGCCGAGCAGGAACGGCACCACCGGGATCACCGCGCCGACCGCGAACGCGACGAACGACGACCCGGCGGCCAGCGACGGCGAGGGCAGGTCGTCGGGGTCCACGCCCATCTCCTCGCGCACGTGCACCCGCCAGCGCACCTCCGGATCCACGGTCAGCTCCCGGGCGACCTCCTCGGCCAGCTCCGGCGCCAGCCCCTTGGCCCGGTAGATCTCGGTCAGCTCCGCCAGCTCCAGCTCCGGGTGGCGGTCCAGCTCGCGTTTTTCCACCGCGATCTCCGCGCGCATCAGCTCGGTCTGCGACTTGACCGAGATGTACTCCCCGGAGGCCATCGAGCAGGCCCCGGCGGCCAGCCCGGCGAGCCCGGTCAACACCACGGTGTGCGTGGCCACGCCCGCGCCGACCACGCCGGCGATCAGCGAGAAGTTGGACACCAGGCCGTCCATCACCCCGAAGGTGGCCGGCCGCAGCCAGCCGCCGGTCACATCCCGATGGTGATTTTTGAGATGATGCCATTCCGCGTCCCCGGCGGGGTCACCCTTCACCATTTCCACCCTCAATTCAGGTTAGCCTAAACTAATCACTTGATTAGCGGTCCCACCAGTCACAACCGACACATTAGCCGAACCCAACTGTGTTTGCCACCCGGGGAGCCCGATTGTCCCGCAGGCAGCCCGATTGTCCCGCGGGGAGTTTGCGGCGCGCGGAACTCGCGGCGCGGATCAGGCCTCGCCGGCCGCCGCCTGCCGCTCATACACGTCGGCCTCGAACTGCTCCAGCAAAACCTCACACGCGGCGACGCGCTCGGTCGCCTCGGCGCGCCCGTCCGCGCCCAGCCAGTCGCGCTCCTCGACCCGACGCAGCCACCGGCGCAGCTTTTCCAAATCCTGGCGGATCTCCTCCGCCTCCTCGAACGTGAAATTCTCCCGGAACCGCTCGAACTCGATTTCCTTGAAGAACTTGGTCTCGCACTCCTCGACTATTTCCGCGTATTCTTTCGCGGAGTTGCGCCGGAACCCGTCCACAAATTGCGCCCGGGACGCGGGTTCGACGTCGCGCAAAGTCAGAAAGACGCTCGACCCGCCCAGCTCGTCGATTCGCTCGCGCACCCGAGCCAGCGCCGCGCGCAGCTCGTCGCGATCGGGCAGCACGCACACCGCCTGCTGCACGTACAGCCCCCCCAGCCGTTTCAGGTCCCGCCACACCGCGACCCGCGCGCGCGAGGACTCGGTGGGCACCCGGTAGATCAGCAGCAGCCAGCTCTCCGGCGCCGCCGCTCCCGTTGTCGATCGCGCCGGCATGCTATGACCCCAGCCGCGCGGCCACCGCGTCCCACACGGCGGCGGCGAGCACCGCTTTGGGCCCGAGCGGCACCTCGACGAACGACCCGTCCGCGCCCAGGATCGCCCCGGCGTTGTCCGGCCGGCCGAACGCGCGCCCGCCGCCCACCGCGTTGACCACCAGCAGGTCGCAGCCCTTGCGCGCCAGCTTCGCCCGGCCGTGGGCGAGCACGTCCCCGGCGTCATCACCGGTCTCCGCCGCGAAGCCCACGATCACCTGGCCCGGCCGGCGGGCCGCGACCAGTTCGGCCAGCACATCCGGGTTCACCGCCAGCGCGATCGGCGCGGGCGCCCCAGCGCTCTTCTTGATCTTGTGCGCGACGGGGTCCGCCGGCCGGAAGTCGGCCACCGCCGCCGCCATCACCACCACGTCCGCATCCGCCGCCAGCTCGGCCACCGCCGTGCGCAACTCGGCCGCGTCCCCGACCCGGGCCACCCGCGCGCCCGCCGGATCGGGCCGCTCGACATTGGCCGCCACCACGGCGACTTCGGCCCCGCGCGCCGCCGCGACCGACGCCAGCGCCCAGCCCTGCCGCCCCGAGGAGCGGTTGCCCAAGAATCGCACCGGGTCCAGCGGCTCCCGGGTCCCGCCAGCGCTCACCAGCACCCGTCGCCCGGTCAGATCGGCCGGCAGCGCGTCCGGCCGGCACACCAGCAGCTGCGCCAGCTCGACGATCTCGGCGGGTTCCGGCAGCCGGCCCGGCCCGCTGTCCGCGCCCGCCAGCCGGCCCACGCCCGGGGCGAGCACCACCGCGCCGCGCCGCCGCAGCGCGGCGACGTTGTCCACCGTGGCCGGGTGCGCCCACATCTCGGTGTGCATCGCCGGGGCGAACAGCACTGGGCAGCGGGCGGTGAGCAGGGTGGCGGTGAGCAGGTCGTCGGCCCGTCCGTGCGCGGCCCGGGCCAGCAGATCGGCGGTGGCCGGCGCCACCAGCACCAGGTCGGCCCGCTGGCCGAGCCGGACGTGCGGCACCTGGTCGGCGTCGGCCCACACCTCGTCATGGACCGGGCGACCGGACAGCGCCGCCCAGGTGGGCGCGCCGACGAACCGCAACGCGGCGGCGGTGGGCGCCACCGTCACCTCATGGCCCGCCTCGGTCAACCGGCGCAGCACCTCAACCGCTTTGTAGGCGGCGATCCCCCCGGATACGCCCAAAACGATCCGAGCCATGGCAGTCGGCCCGTTCCGCTGCTAGGCGGACTTCCACTCGATGAAGTCGGAGTTGATCTCCCGCAGCGCGATGGACAGCGGCTTCTCCTGCGGCACCGCCTCCACCAGCGGGCCGACGTATTCGAGCAGGCCCTCACCGAGCTGGCTGTAGTAAGCATTGATCTGCCGGGCGCGCTTAGCGGCGATGATCACCAATGCGTACTTCGATTGGGTGCGATCGAGCAACTCATCGATCGGCGGGTTGGTGATCCCCTCGGGGGCGGACACGGTTCCGGACACGGGCTACCTTCTCGCGACTATCGGCTATTCAGCCATCAATTCTAACAACCGCGCGACCACTCGGCGCACATCATCGTTGACCACCACCGCGTCGAACTCGGCCGCCGCGGCCAGCTCCAGCTCCGCGCGCGCCAACCGCTGCGCGACCAGCTCCGGCGCCTCGGTAGCGCGGCCGACCAACCGCCGACGCAGCTCGGCCATCGACGGCGGGGTCAGGAACACCAGACGCGCGTCCGGCATCGCGGCCCGCACCTGCCGGGCGCCGGCCGGCTCGATCTCCAGCAGCGTCGGCACGCCCGCCGCCAACTGCCGCGCCACCGGCTCGCGAGGAGTCCCATAGAAGTTGCCGAAATGCTCGTTGTGTTCCAACAACTCGCCGGCGGCCACCATCGCCGCGAACCGCTCCCGGGTGACGAAGCGGTAGTCCACGCCGTCGCGCTCCCCCGGCCGAGGCGCGCGCGTGGTCGCCGACACCGACAGCCACAGCTCAGGGCAGCGCTGGCGCAGGGCCGCGACCACAGTTCCCTTGCCGACCCCGGACGGCCCGGACAACACAGTCAGGTGAGCGGGCGACACGCCACGCAACCTACCGCAGCGGCCGAAATGCGGCGCGCGCCATGCCGCAGTTGCCGGCTCCCCGGAGCCGTACCCCCATCAGTTATCGTTTTCGGCGGTACCAAGCCACAATCACGGCGGAACGCGCGCGCCAAAAGCGCGCGTCATCTTCACATGGCGAGGAGAGGAGCAGTCGTGCTCATCGCAGTGCCGAGGGAGACCGGCGGCGGGGAAACCCGAGTCGCGGCCACCCCGGCTACAGTCGCACAATTGATCAAGCTCGGATATGAGGTGCTGGTCGAACGCGGAGCCGGCGCGCGCGCCGCGCTCTCCGACGAGGCCTTCGCCGCCTCCGGCGCGCGGCTCGGCTCGGCCGAGGAGGCCTGGGCCGGAGACGTCGTGCTGCACGTCAACGCCCCCGAACCGGACGAGCTGGACCAGCTCAAATCGGGCGCCACCCTGATCAGCCTGATCAGCCCGGCGCTCAACCCGGAGCTGGTCGACACCCTGGCCACCAAGCCGATCACCGCGCTCGCGCTGGACGCGGTGCCGCGCATCAGCCGGGCGCAGTCCATGGACGTGCTGTCCTCGATGGCGAACATCGCCGGCTACCGCGCGGTCATCGAGGCGGCGCATCACTTCGGCCGGTTCTTCACCGGCCAGGTGACCGCCGCCGGAAAGGTCCCGCCGGCCAAGGTGCTGGTCGCCGGGGCCGGCGTCGCCGGCCTGGCCGCGATCGGCGCGGCCGGATCGCTCGGCGCGATCGTGCGCGCCACCGACCCGCGCCCCGAGGTCGCCGACCAGGTCAAATCGCTCGGCGGCACCTACCTGCCGGTGGTCGTCCCGGACGAGGAGCAGGAAGTCTCCACCACCGGGTACGCCAAAGCCACCTCCGCGCGTTACGACGACGCCGCCGCGCGGCTCTACGCCGAGCAGGCCGCCGAGGTGGACATCATCATCACCACCGCGCTGATCCCCGGCCGGGCCGCGCCCCGGCTGATCACCGCCGCCGACGTGGCGGCGATGCGCGACGGCTCGGTGATCGTCGACATGGCCGCCGCGCAAGGCGGCAACGTCGAGGGCTCGGTGCCCGGCGAGGTCGTCACCAGCGCCAACGGCGTGGTCATCATCGGCTACACCGACCTGGCCGGGCGGCTGCCCACCCAGGCCAGCCAGCTGTACGGGCAGAACCTGGTCAACCTGCTCAAACTGCTCACCCCGGGCAAGGACGGGCAGCTGGTGCTGGACTTCGACGACGTGGTGCAACGCTCCATCACCGTGGTCCGCGACGGGGAGAAGACCTGGCCCCCGCCGCCCGTCTCGGTCTCCGCCGCGCCCGCGGCCGCCGCGCCCGCCGCCCCCGCGGCCGTGCCGGAGAAGAAGAAGATGTCCGCGACCACCAAGCTGGCGCTGATCGGCGTGGGCGCGGTCCTGCTCTGGGTGCTCACCGCGCTGGCCCCCGACCCGGTGCCCCAGCACCTGACCGTGCTGACCCTGGCGATCGTGATCGGCTACTACGTCATCGGCAAGGTGCACCACGCGCTGCACACCCCGCTGATGTCGGTGACCAACGCGATCAGCGGCATCATCGTGGTCGGCGCGCTGCTGCAGATCGGCAGCCATGTCACCTCGATCCGGATCATCTCGTTCATCGCGATGGCGCTGGCGTCGATCAACGTGTTCGGTGGCTTCGCGGTGACCCGCCGCATGCTCTCGATGTTCTCGAAGGGCTGATCAAGTTATGACTGCGCAATCCATCGCGTCCGCCGCCTACCTGGTGGCGGCGGTCGCCTTCATCCTGTCCCTGGCCGGGCTGTCCAAGCACGAGAGCTCCCGCCAGGGCGTCGTCTACGGCATCATCGGCATGACCATCGCGCTGGCCGCGACCATCGGCCTGGCCGTCACCCAGAAATACAGCGGCAAGCACATCGCCACCATCGCCGTCATCCTGCTGATCATCGCCGTGGTCATCGGCGCGGCGGTCGGCCTGTGGCGGGCCAAGGTCGTCGAGATGACCGGCATGCCCGAGTTGATCGCCTTGCTGCACAGCTTCGTCGGCCTGGCCGCCGTGCTGGTCGGCTGGAACGGCTACCTGGAAGTCGAGCATTCCGGCAGCACCGACGCCCAACGACTCGCCCTGCACAACGCGCTGGGCCTGGACGCCGTCGGCCGGGGAAGCTCGCTGCTGGCGATCCACCACGCCGAGGTGTTCGTCGGCATCTTCATCGGTGCGGTCACCTTCACCGGCTCA
>WQZC01000132.1 GCA_009780925.1 Actinomycetes bacterium
CGGGCGCGAGGTCGGGAAGGATGTAGTTGCCGGCGACCGATCCCTTGGTCACCGCAGTGGCGGATTGCGCGTTGCCGCGCGCGTCGGTGGCGGTAACCGTCGCGCCGCCCAAACCGGCCAGGTTGCCGGAGTTGTCCCGGCTCTGGATCTTGCCCTGGAGCGAGGTCACGCCGGATTTCAGGGTCAGCTGCACCGTCGCCTGGCCGCCGGCGGTCAGATCCACCAGCGTGGACTCAGTGGACAGCCCAGTCGCCGTCGCGCTGACCAGGTAGCTCGATGGAGTGGCCAGGCCGGTCATGGACCACGAGCCGATCGCGGCGGCGGCGGTCGCCACCGAAGTGGTGGAGGTGGACACCGTGTTGACCCCGTCGGTGATGGTCACCGTGGCGCCGCCGACTGGGCCGTTGGGACCGCGCACGGTGCCGGTCAGCGTGCCTTGGCCGGGGGAGAGCGTCACATTGATCGGTTGGGCCGCCACCGCCGAGGAGGAGTCGACGATGACCCGGGCGGTTTGGTACCCCGACTTGCTGAAGGTGATCAGGTAGTAGCCCGGTTTGGCGACGCCGGCGATCTGCCAGCCGCCGTCGGAGGTGGTGGTGGTGGTCTTGTTTTGCGCGACGCTCGTCGGCGCCGCCACGTTCATCGCGTCCGAGGTGATCTTTCCGGTGTCGTTGAGCGCGGTGGCGCTGAAGCCGAGCGGGGTGACCGAGTAGCCGGCGGTGGTGGTGGCGGTCTGCGCGCTGTTGGCCGCGTCGATCGGGGACACCGGCGCGATCTGCACTTTGACCCCGCCCGGCGCGTTGGCCGAGACGATGCCGCTGAGCAGCAGCGAGTTGGCTGATGCGGGCGCGGCGTTGCCCGAGCCGCCGTTCGACCCGCCGCCGGAGCTGGGGCCGGTTCCTCCACCCGGCGCGCTCCCGGTGCTCCCGCCGGACCCGCCACCGGTGGCGCCGGTCGCGGGGGCGGACGGCGCGCTGGTGGCGCCCGCGCCCCCGGGCTGGGTCGCCGGGGCGGTCATGGTTTGCGTCGCCGCCGCGTTGGCCGACGTCGTGTTCTGGTGTTTCATGCTGCTGGCGAGCTTGGGGATGAGCATGACCACCGCGCCGATCCAGAACACCATGGCCAGCGACACCAGGGCGGCGATGATGCCGTTGGAGCCGAGCATCGCCCGGGAGACGAACGAGCCCTCGGCGGTCTGCGGCGCCGAGCCGGCCCGGCCGGTCACGTTGAACCGGTAACGGATCCGGCTGCCCACCAGCCGTCGCCGGCGCGGTCGAACATGGGCGCGCACCGGCACCTTCTGCCCGGCGGGGACGTCGACCCGGTGGCTGGACAGGCCGACCCGGATCCCGGCCGAGGCCTCGGTCTCGAGCTCGACCGAGGCGGGGGTGACCCCGAAGTTCTCGATCTGCACTTGGACCGAGCGGCGGAACACGCCGGTGCTCTCGGTCGGTGACAGATGGATCGCGATCGCGCCTGGAGCGTCGACGGTGAGGGTGACATTGGCGATCGCGGTCGGACCGAGCGCCGCCTCGCTGGTCGGGTCGAGGGATTGCACGGCGATGGCCAGCGGATAGGCCGCCGCGACGGTGCCCTCGATCGGGCGGAACGCCAGCTCCACGCCAATGCTCTCGCCCGGTCCCAGGGGTTGGCTGCGGGCCGGCCGGGGCAGCCACTTGGCGTCCACACCGTGCGCGGTGACCGACAGCACCCGCGTCTCGTCGGCGGTGTTGGTCAGCAACGCGTGTGCGGTGACCGCGGTGCCCGCGCTGGTGCGCAGCGCCGCCTCGACCTGGATCAGCGGGGGCGCGTCCGGGCCGGGGGAGAAATCGGACTGAACAAAAGGACCGGTCATTGCGGGTCTGCCTGAATAGTTCCCATGTTCAGCTGCTCGCTGACCTTGACAGGCACTGAGATCGCCGCCGCCTGGGCGGCGCTCGGGGAGGGCTGAACAACGATCACATAGTTTTCGGGGGCGTCCACGGCGGGGAACACGAACCCGCCGTTGTTGTCGGTGCGGGTCTGGTAGGACGGCACGTTGGGGTATTGGTCGGCGCGGTAGATGTAGACGTACCACTGCGCGCGCGGCGTGGCGCCGTCGACGCTGTACACCAGGCCGCAGATCGCCGCCGGCGGATCCAGCGTGGGGTTGAAGGTGAACACCTGTCCCGCTTGCAGGGTCACCGTGGTCGAGATCGGGCTGGTGCCGGATCGTTGCACGCTCAGTGTCCACGTCCCCGGCGGGACCGAGTCGATGTGGTAGTGGCCGAGATCGGCCGCAGGCACGGACGCGGTGACCACGCTGAAGGTGGCGGTGCCCGAGGTCAGGGTCACGGTCACCTCGCCGACCGCCTTGGCGGCGCCGGTGGTGGTGCAGTTGGTGCTGATGGTCGTGCTCTGGCTGACCACGGTCTGTTGGACGATCCCCTCCACGGTAGCGGTGGCTGGCTGCATGCTCACAGTAATGTTTCCGTTGAAGTCAACGCTAGTGCCCTGTGAGCCCGGTGTGACGTGCCCGGACGCGTCCAACGCGACGTTCACCGTCTGCGTCGCCAGGTCGGACCGGGTGAAGGTCACGGTGTAGGTCCCGGGCAGGGGCAGTCCGCCCACGGTCCAATGGCCCGGCGCCAGGGTGGTGCCGCCGACCGTGCTGGTTACGCTCTGCGTCTCGGTTTGCACCAACAGCTGGCTGCCGGTGACGGTCACCGCCACCCCGGTGCCGGGCGCGTTGGACGGCAGCACGGTCACCGCGCCGGACAGCGAACCGGCCGACTTCGGCAACGTGATGGTCAAGCCGGTGAGCTTCTGGCCGGCGCTCAAGGTGACCCGCTGCGTCTGTGCCGCATAGCCCGGCGCGGTCGCGGTGATCGTCAGCGACGCCGGGGTGGGCAGCCCGCGCAGCGTGAACGCGCCGAGCGCACCGGTGGTCCCGCCGGACAGTGAGACGGTTTGCACCGAGACCGCGCCGGTGGTGGCGGTGACGGTGACCCCGCCGAGCGGCCCGGTCGGTGAGTTCACCGTGCCGGCGATCACCCCGTCGCCTTTGGCCAGGGTGATGACCACGCCGGTCCGCGCCTCGCCGGCGCTGATGTCGATGCGCTGGGTGGCGGTGGCGTAGCCGGCCTTGGTCACCACTAAGTCGTAGACGCTCGGCGACGGCACGTCGGTGAGCGTGAACGACCCGTCGGAGCCGATCGGAACGGTCTGCACCAGCGCGTTGCCGTTGTCCGGCGGTGGGACGGCGCCGGCGCTGGCGGCGCCAACCGGCGCGGCGGAGTTGTCGGCGGGCGCGGTGGTGGCTGTTGGCGCATTGGCCGGCGGCCTTTCCAGGTACAGCGTCGCCGCCGCGACGTCGTCGCCGACCACCTTGCCGGTGATCGAGGCGGGGACGCCGCCCACCACGACGTCCAACCCGGTCTTGGCGGTGGCCGCTGGCAGGGTGACCGCCGTGGCCGCGGTGTCGGTGGCGGCCGCCGGGTACCACAGCTGGACGAAGCCCGCCCCCTGGAAGCTGATCTTGTAGTCCGCGGCGGCGAGGTTGCCGACGGTGTACAGGCCGGCGGCGTCAGTCGCGGTGGTGGCGATCGGCGTGGAGGTGTTGCTGGCGTCGAAGACGCTAACCGACACCGCCGGCGCGGGTTGCCCGCTGGTCAGCAGCCGGACCGTGCCGGAAAGCGAGGAATTGCCGCCGGCGCTGGTCTGGTTGCGTGCTGCGGCGACCTGCAGCGCGAGGTCCCGGTCCGCTGCGGACTGCCCGACCAGCTTGGACATCGCGACGGTGATAACCAACGCGAAGATGGTCACCGCGGCTAGCAATCCGGCCATCGACAGCAACCCGCGAGTGAAGATCGATTTCTGTAGGAAGGTGGCGACGGCGAGCGGGGTCCGGTCCCCGGTCGGCGCGGCCGGCGCGGTCGGAGGGACCGGCGCGGCCGGTCCTGGGATCGGCGTGGTGGCGGGCGTGATCGAGTCCGCGTCGGTGGGGAGCACGCTGTCTGCGGGCGGGTCCAACAGGTGCAGGCCGAGAGTGCGAATGGTCGGGCCGCCGGCGAGTCGGCGCTTGGCGGTGGCTCTGAGGTTGATCAGCGCCCGATCACCCGGTATCAGCGCCACCCGGGGCGGCTCGAACTCGAAGCGGACTTGCGCCTCCGGGTCGTCGCCGTCGAGGACGCCGCGCACCACGGTGTTGCCCTGATTCTCGACGATGAGCCCGAAGGAGGCGTGTTTGCCAGCGGTGACCGTCATCGGGTCCACGCGCATCTGGACCTTGCGCGCCGCCGGCACGTTCAGATCGATGTCGATGACGACGCTGCCGCGCGGCGGGGTCAGCTCCCGGACTTGGACCGCGATGCGCCGCGGCCCGGCGGGCAGCCCCGGCGGTGGGGTGATCTTGATGGGAAGGGTGCGCGTCTCGCCGGGGAACAGCGAGATCTGCTCTTCCGGCAGCTCGACCCATCCCGGGTCGGCGCCCAGCACCCGGACTTGGAAGCCGGCGATCACCTCGGCGGTGTTGGCGATCACCAGCTCGGTGGTCGACGCGGTGCCCGACGTGATCGCCAGTTGCTGGGGGGTGACGGTTACGCGCATGTCAGCTCGCGTTCAGCACGAGGTTGAGGGTCGATGTCTTGCCCGCCGTGACCGTGACCATGCCAGTCTGCTGGTACATGCCGGGGTAGGTCACGGTGACGCTATAGGTGCCCGGCGCCAGTCCGGTGATCAGATATCCGCCCTTGGGCAGGTCCGCGCTCTTGCCGCTGTAGGTCACCGTCCAGGCGCGCAGCCCGTCGGTGGCGGTGATGGTCGCGCCGGCCGGTTGCGAGGAGCTGCCGGCGATGGTGACCGTCCCGGTTATCGAGCCGTTCTGCGCCGCCAGGGTGACGAGCACCGGGGTCGGCGCCGCGTTGGCGTTGAGGATGATCGGGATCGTCTGCGGCGCGTATCCGGCGATGGTGAAGGTCAGCGTGTACGAGCCGGGCACCGCCAGCCCGAAGATCTCAAAGCCGCCGACCTGCGCCGAGCCGCCAGTGCTGACCGTGGTGGTCGTCAGGCTCCCGGTGGGCTGGCCGGCGCCGCTGGACGCGGTTCCGTTGCTGGCGCCGCCGACGGTGACGGTGACCCCGCCGAGCCCGTTGCCGGCGGGGTCCAGCACCCGTCCGGTCACCGATCCGGTGCCGTTGACCAGCGACACGCGCTGCCCGCTGAGGCTCTGCCCAGCGTCCAGATCGATGACTTTGGACAGGCTGCCGTATCCGGCCGCTTCGAATGTGACGACGTAGGTGCCCGGGGTCACTAGGTTGCCGAGAGTGAAGGTGCCTACCTGCCCGCTGGTCGGCGTGGTGACGCTCAGCGTGGACCCATTCACGGTGGTGGTGACGGTGGCGCCACCGATGGGGTTCGCGCCGTCGGTGACGGTCCCGGAGATCGACCCGAGGGCGGCGCCGAGGATCACCGTCGGTTCCAGCCGGTTGTCCCCGCCGGCCACCGTGTCCACCACGGTGCTCGCTTGGTAGCCGGCGGCGGTGAAGGTGAGCTGGTAGCTCGCCGGCGCGGGCAGGTTGGACAACTTGTAGGCGCCAGCGCCGTTGGTTTTGGTCTGGTAGGTCTTGGTGGACTGGCTCGGGCCGCTCGGGGTCGTGGTCTGCACGGATGCTGGCGACGGGCCGGCGCCCCCGCTGCTCCCCCCGGCTCCGCCGCCGGTCGCGGATGAGGTGGCGCCGTTGTAGGCCAGCGCGCGCGCGGTGACGGTGGTGATGACCTTCTTGGTGGTGTCGCCAGGGTTGACGTTGCCGGAGATGGACGCGGGACGGCCGGTGAGCACCGCGTTGGTGTTCGGCACCGTGCCGTCGGCGCGCGCGGTCACCGCGGTCGCGGCCGCCTGCGACGGCGCCGCGGGGAACCAAACGGTGGTGTACCCGCTCGCGCTGAACTCGATGAAGTACGCGGTGGGAAACAGCCCGGCCAGGGTGTAGGTGCCGTCCGCCTGGGTCGCCGCCGAGCTGACCGTCACCAGCCCGGTGAGCGTCATCCTCTTGGCCTGCACGAGGATCCCGCCGATTGGCCGGCCGTCGGTGGCGGCGGTTACGGTGCCGGCGATCTGCCCGCCGCTGCCGGCCGGCATCTGACCTGACTTGGGCAGCACCCCGGCCGGGGCCACCACGGCCGGCGAGGCGGGGGAGCCTGAGGAGCCGGGGGAGGTGGCGGAGCCGTTGGCGCCGGTCGGCTGCGCCACTGGGTTGCCGTTCGCGTCCACCCCGGCGCCGTCCGGCAGGAAGAAGGACGCGGGCGCTTGTTTGGTCATCGGGTCGGCGGAGAAGACCTTGGTCATGCCCAGCAGGAAGGCGCCGGCCCACAACGCGATGATGGCGGCCAGGGTCAGCGCGGTCATCAGCCCGCGCCCGATCAGCGGCCGCTGCTTGAACCGGATCGCGGCGATCCGCTCGATCGCCGCGACCGGCGCCATGGAAACGGTTGGGGCGTCCGCCGGCGCCATGGGAACGGTTGGGGCGTCCGCCGGCGCCATCGCGGCGCCCATAGGCGCGGGGGCGGCCTCGGGCGGCGGCGGAACCGCGCGCGCTTTCGCGGTGACTGAGCGCTCATGCTCACCGCCGGTGAACAGCCGCGGCCCGGTCACGGTCATCACGACCGCCGCGGACGCGCCCGGGTCCAGGCGCACCGATGGCGGCGCGAGGTTGACGCGCACCGCCCGGTCGGCGTCCACCGCGCTGAGCTCGACCAGCAGCGGCGTGTTCCCCGCGTTGGTCGCGGTCAGCGCGAACCGCGCCTGCCGCCGGGCGCGAATGGAGCGCGGCTGGCTGGTCAGGTCCAGGCCGGGGTGCGCGGCGACATTAACCTCTAGGTCCACATGCTGCGGTTGCGCCCGCGCGGCGTGTGAGAGAACCTCGATCATCAGCGCGTGCCGCCCGGCGGGCAGCGTCGGTGGGATGGTCAGGGCGAGCGCGATTTGACCGCTCGCGTCGGGGAACAGCGGGAGCAGCGACGGTTCGGCGCGCACGCACTCGTCCGGCAGGCCGATCACTCGGGCGCTGACGCCATCGATGACCTGAGCGGTGTTGCGGACGCGCACCTGGATCGTGGTGGTGGTGCCCGGTTCCACGTTCAACGCGCGCAGCGACGCCTCTACCCGCATCGGGCCACCCCGCAGTGGGCGCGACGCGGGCAAGCCGTCTGAGCCGACAGCCAATGCGACTGTGTCGACTGCATTGCGACGCGTCTCCTGGTGCTACTCCCGACTGTCGCGGCGCGGCGCGGACGGGGGCCAGCTTGTCACAGCAAGGCAGCTATAGATTACCTGTCGGCCCGGGCGGCTGTCTATGTCCTAGCGAATATGACTTAGGGCGAATCGCGACATTTCGCCGCGCCAGGAAAGATCGCGTCAGCGAATGATCGACGGCCGCGCGGGCGGTCGCGGTTCGGGGCCATTGGGGGGCAGCAGCGCCTCCA
>WQZC01000133.1 GCA_009780925.1 Actinomycetes bacterium
CTGATCCACTTCTCGGTGGTGAACTTGTCGACGACCCACTGGGCGTTGAAGCGGCCGAGGCCGGAGGCCTTCTCGCCACCGAACATCACGTGCGGCTCGTCGTTGATCGACTGGTCGTTGACGTGGCACATCCCGGACTGGACCTGCCGGGCCACCTGCATGCCGTGGTAGAGGTCGGTGGTGAACACGCTGCCGGACAGGCCGTGCTCGGTCTCGTTGGCGATGCGGATCTGCTCCGCTTCGTCGGTGGCCTTGATTACGCAGCAGACCGGTCCGAAGACCTCGTTGGCCGCCGCCGGCATGTCATTGGCGACCTCGTCGAAGATCCACGGGTGGATGAGGTTGCCGTCGGTGTGACCGCGCAGGATCACCGGCGCGCCCGCCTCCTCGGTGGCCTTGATGAAGCCCTCGACGCTGCTGACCTGGGCCTGACTGATGATCGGGCCGATGAAGGTCGCCGGGTCGGCCGGGTCGCCCACCGGAAGATGAGAGACCTCTTCGACGAACGCGGCGACGAACTCGTCGTGCCCCGCCGCGCTGACCACGATCCGGTTGAGCGCCATGCAGACCTGGCCCTGGTGGAAGAACGCGCCGAACGCGGCAGCCTTCGCGGCCGAGGCCATGTCGGCGTCGTCGAGCACGATCATCGCGTTGTTGCCGCCGAGCTCCAGCGACACCGTCTTGAGCATCTTGCCGGCGACCTCGCCGATGCGCCGGCCGACCGGCGTCGAACCGGTGAACGAGATCAAATTGGGGGTCGGGTGCTCGACGATGGCGTCGCCGATGTCCGAGCCGCGCCCGGCCACCACATTCAACAGGCCCTTGGGGAATCCCGCGCGCTCGAAAAACTCAGCGATCAGGAATGCCGACCCGGGGGTGTCCGTGGCGGGCTTGAGCACCACCGAGTTTCCGGTGGCGATCGCGGGGATCACCGAGCGCATCGCCAACACCAGCGGCACGTTCCAGGGCGCGATCACACCGATCACCCCGCGCGGCTTCTTGAAGATGTAGTTGGCTTTCCCCGGGATGTTCGACGGCATGATCTTGCCGTCCATCATCATCGGGAACTGCAGCGCCTCATGCACGATTTCGATGCTGGTGAAGAACTCGAAGTCCGCCTTGGGCCGGGTCGAGCCGCCCTCCTCGGTCATGCAGGCGTAGACATCGTCCTTCATCGCCGCGATGGTCTCGGCGAGTTTGCGCAGATGCTCCTGCTTCTGTCCGGGCGAGGTGGCCGCCCATTCTTTTTGCGCCTCGTGGGCGGCGGCGTAGGCGGCGTCGACATCCGCTGCCGACGCCGCCTGATAGGTGTACAACAACTCGCCGGAGTAGGGGTTGTGGTTCGACAGTTCGACGCCGCCCCGACCGGGCCGCCACTCGCCGCCGATGAACTGATTGGGATAGGACTTCATTGTTCCATCGCTTCCGTTCTTTGTTGGACGCAACTGGGTCTTGTGGCGCGGCCCCCAACCGCGTCGGCACGGCCGGAGCATACCGCTGGCGACCGCCGTGTCGCCGGTCATGCGCGCGCGACATCCGCGCGTCATCGGCGGCGGGCGAGGACGCGCGGATGGGCCCGCTCGAGTGCTCTATGAACTCGCAGTGGGCGAGGCGGTGGGCTTCATCGGTGGGGCTGGTCTCGCCGGCATCGTCGGCTTCGCGCCGCCGGTCGGCTTCACCGGCCCGCGGCTCGGCCCCGGGTTGGCAGGGAGGCTGCGAGTCGGCGCGGAAGCTCCCCCCGGGACCGGCAGCGAGCGCGGCGCGAAGGTCGAACAAACCTTGGGTCCGACGACCACCCCCGGGCGGCCGGCGCCCGGTTGGAGTATCGCGCCGGCGCACGGTCCGATGATCCGCACGCGCCCGGACCGGTCGAAGCCACCGGCGACCGCGCCCACCGCGAGCGTGGAGCCTGCCGCCAGCACGACCACCAGCAGCGCCAGCAGCCAGATCCTCGGCCGGCCGTTTCGGGTGAGAACGCGGCCGCGCGGCGCGGTCATGATCCGTCCGGGCCGCCGGCGCCCGGACCTGCCAGCAGGTCGCGACGGCGCACGTATTCCTCGTCGTCGATCTCACCTCGAGCGAATCGCTCGTCCAAGATCACCCGCGCGGACCCGGCTGACGGCGCCGTCGTTGGGGGCGTGGCCTCCGGGCCAGCCGCCGTGGTCGGCGCTCCGCCCCCGGGCACTGGGAAGCTGACCGGGGCCGGTCCGCCCCCGGGCGTTGGGCCGCCGACGCCGGTGGGCGGCGCGGGATAGTAGCCACGCGCCCACGGGCCGGCCGGCGCGCCGAACCGGTGCTGCCGGCGCGCTGTCGCCAGCCACACCGCGGCCACCACGACGATCGTCCAGAACAGCGCCATCATCAGGAAGACGAGCACCCACGCGCCGCCTCCCCAGCCATCGCCTCGCATCATTCGAGCCAGTCCTTTCCAGGTGGTTTAGCTGATCAACACATGGCTACATAACGGACAGTAGGTCCGCGGGCTATGAACGGGCACAGACCGGCATGTGGCCGCCGCCAGAGCTGAACCGCGCGGCGACCCCCGGGGCCGCCGCGCGAAGGGCCAAACAGCGGGCCGGGCCGAGGTTGCCCTCGGCCCGGCCCGCTGTCGCCCATCAGGGTCGATGCCACCGCCGCTCGCGCGTGGCGCGCTCACGGGCGGTGACGGAGACTCACCAGCCTTCGCGCGTCGCGATCGACCGCACGAACATCATCAGGTTGGCGGGGCGCTCCGCCATGCGGCGCATGTAGTAGCCGTACCACTCGGTGCCGTAGGGCACGTAGATGCGCATCCGGCGTCCGGCCTCGACGAGCTGGCGCTGCCGGTCGACGCAGAAGCCGTACAGCATCTGGAACTCGTAGCTGTCCGCGGCGCGGCCGTTGCGGTCCGCCTCGTCGCGCGCGGCGAGCGCCATCGCTGGGTCGTGGCTGGCGATCATCGGATAACCGTCGCCGGCGAAAAGGATCGCCAGGCAGCGGCGGTAGGAGTCCTCGACCGCCGAGCCCTGGTAGGCGACCGACGGCGGCTCGGCGTACGCGCCTTTGCACAACCGCACCCGCGAGCCGGCGGTGGCCAGGTCGCGGCAGTCGCCCTCGGTGCGGGTCAAGTAGGACTGCAGCACGATGCCGACCCAGGGGAACTCCTTGCGCAGCTCGGCGAGCGTGCCCAAGGTCTTGTCGGTGGTGGTGTGGTCCTCCATGTCCAGGGTGACCGTGGTGCCCGCCGCGGCGGCGGCGACGCAGACATCGTGCGCGTTGTCCAGGGAGATCTTCTCCCCGTCCGGCAGGCCCTGCCCGAACGCGGTGAGCTTGATCGAGACCTCGATCCGGTCGGCCAACCCGGCGTCGGCCAGCGCGGGCAGCACGCTGAGGTAGGCGGCGACCGTCTTGTCGGCCTGCTCGCGCGAGGTGGTGTCCTCGCCGAGGAAGTCGAGCGTCGCGTACATGCCGCCGTCGACCAGCTCCTGGCAGACGCGCAGCGCGTCGGGCTCGGTGGCCCCGGCGATGAACCGGTTGACCACCGGGCGAACCAGCGGGGAGCGCTCGCTGAACCGTCGCAGCCACGGTTGCGCCGCGGCGGCCATCATTGCGGTGCGTAGCAGTGGCATCAGTCCGCATCCCTTTCCATGTGCGGGTAGCCGACAGCCGTCGGCGGGACGAAGGTTTCCTTGATCGCGCGGGGGCTGACCCAGCGCTGCAGGTTCAGGATCGAGCCGGCCTTGTCGTTGGTGCCGGAGGCGCGGGCCCCGCCGAAGGGCTGCTGGCCCACCACGGCGCCGGTCGGCTTGTCGTTGACGTAGAAGTTGCCGGCGGCGAAGCGCAGGTGGTGCGCCGCCTGGTTGATGGCCGCGCGGTCGTTGGCGATGATCGCCCCGGTCAGGCCGTAGCTCGACGCGGTGTCGACCACGTCCAAGATGGCGTCGAACTCCGCGTCGGGGTAGACGTGGATCGACAGGATCGGGCCGAAGTACTCGTCGCGGAAGATCGCGTTCTTCGGGTCCGAGCCCAGCAGGATGGTGGGCCGGACGAAGTAGCCGACGCTGGCGTCGGCGGTCCCGCCAGCGATGATCTTGATCGATGGGTCGGCCTTGGCGCGCTCGATGACGCCGGCCAGGTTGTCGAACGACGCCCGGTCGATGACCGCGCCCATGAAGTTGGAGAAGTCGGCGATGTCGCCCATCGCCAGCCCCTCGGTCTCGGCTACCAACGAGGCTTCCAGCTTGGCCCAGACCGACTGCGGGATGTAGGCCCGCGACGCGGCCGAGCACTTCTGTCCCTGGTATTCGAAGGCGCCGCGGACGAGCGCGGTGCGCAGCACGTCGACATCAGCGCTGGGGTGGGCCAGCACGAAGTCCTTGCCGCCGGTCTCGCCGACCAGGCGCGGGTAGGTGTGGTAGTTGGGCAGGTTGGACCCGACCGTCTGCCACAGCTGCTGGAACACCTCGGTGGACCCGGTGAAGTGGATCCCAGCCAGCGCCGGATGCGCCAACGCCACGGCCGAGACGCCGCGCGAGTTGCCGGTGACCATGTTGATGACGCCGGGGGGCAGGCCCGCCGCTTCCAGGACCCGCATGATGTAGTACGCGCCGAGCAGCTGAGTGCCGGCCGGCTTCCACAGCACGACGTTGCCCATGATCGCCGGCGCGGTGGGCAGGTTGCCGGCGATGGAGGAGAAGTTGAACGGGGTGATGGCGTAGACGAAGCCCTCCAGCGGCCGGTGGTCCACGCGGTTCCAGGTGCCGGGGCTCGACAGCGGCTGCTCGGCCAGCAGCTGGCGGGCGAAGGCGACGTTGTAGCGCCAGAAGTCGATCAGCTCGCAGGCGGAATCGATCTCGGCCTGCACCGGGGTCTTGGACTGCCCCAGCATGGTGGCCGCGTTGGCGACGTCCCGCCACGGGCCGGCGAGCAGGTCGGCGGCGCGCAGGAACACGGCGGCCCGCTCCTCGAAGGGCATGTCGCGCCAGGCCGGCGCGGCGGCCAACGCCGCCTCAATGGCATCGGTCACGTCGGCGTCGGTGACATGACCGAAATCACCGAGCACGTGGGCGTGGTTGTGCGGCTCGACGACCGTGCCGGCGGGACCGGCGCCCAATCGTTGCGCGCCGCCAATGGTGCAGGTGATCTGCTGTCGGGTTCCCGCCAATTCGTCGAGCTTGGCCGCCAGCGCCGCGCGCTCGGCGGTGCCGGGGGCATAGCTGCGCACCGGCTCGTTGTACGGAACGGGAGTGTTGGCTACGGCATCCATCTATGAACCTCTCGGGGGTCGGTCCCGCTGCTCCCGTGGCGCGCCGGGGACTTGCCCCGGTCCGCTCGGTCATCGTCGGGCTGGCTGTTTGTGCGCGCCGCGCGCGTCATCGATCGCTCGGGCTCGCCTGGCGCGCGTCGCTCGTGTCACGAACGGTAGACGCCGCGCCTCGACTGCAATTGCTCGAAGTCGATAATCTCAGCGCATGGCCTTATTGGATTCGAGCAACATGGCAGCGACCACGCCAACTCGGCGCGTCGAACTGTCGGCTGGCGCCGCCCAACTCGAACTCGCCGCGGGGCACGGCTGGGGCGAGCTGAACGCTGAGCTGGCCGCCGTCCTGGCCGCCGGCGCCCGACCGGTCGCCGACAGCGAGCTGGCCGCGCTGGCCAACACCATCGCCCTGCTGACCCGCGGTCTGGTCACCATCGAGGACACCCAGGCACGGATGATCGCCTACTCCGCGTCGACTGATGAGGTCGACGAGCTGCGCCGGCTGTCCATCCTCGGCCGCAGCGGCCCGCCCGCCTATCTGGCGCTGCTGCGTCAGTGGGGCGTCTACGACCGGCTGGCGATTCCGGACGAGGTGGTCGAGATCGTCGAGCACCCGGAGTCCGGCATCCGCCCGCGGCTGGCCGTCGGTGTGTTCGCCGGCCGCGAGCAGCTGGGCACCATCTGGGTCCAGCAGGGCGGCGAGGAGTTCCCGCCGCACGCGCGCCAGGCCCTGCTCGGGGCGGCCCGGGTGGCCGCCGGGGAGTTCGCGACCGCCCGGCGGCGGGGCGGCACCTCGCGCGATGACGAGCTGGCGGCGCTGCTGTCCGGCCGCGCCGCGACGCTGCCCGGGATGGCCGAGCGCGCGGCCAGACGGCCGTGCGCGATCGCGGTGTTCGCCGTCGACGCCGAGGAAACCGACCGGGCCGCGCGACTGCTGGACCTGGACGTGCTCGCCGGCATCGCGCGGGTGCACGCGGCGGCGCTGCGCACCGGCGCGTTGGTCAGCGAAACCGATGACCTGGTGCGGGTGCTGCTGCCCGATCTGCCTGATGCCAAGGCCGCGGCGCCCACTCTGCGGGCCGCGACGGCGGCGGCGAACCGGCACCTGGGCGACCCGCGGGGACGCCGGATTCGCGCCGCGATCGGCCCCGTGGTCGGTGGCGTGGGCGCTGCGGCGGTCTCCGCCCGGGGCGCCGAACAAGCGCTGCGCGCCGCGCCGGACGCGACGGTGGTGGTGTTCGATGAGCTGCGACCGCAGCTGTTTGTCGCCGCCGCCCTCGCGGCAGTGGCCGCCCGGGGCGACCTTTGGGTTCCCGAGGTCGCGGCGCTGTCCAGCGACGCGGCGGACACCCTGGCGCGTTATCTGGACCACGGCGGCGACATCGTCGCCGCCGCGGCGGCGCTGGGGGTGCATCCCACGACGGTGCGCTATCGCTTGCGCAAGATCGGCGCGCGGATCGACCTCGCCGACCCGGACACCCGGTTGGCCGCGCATTTGCAGCTGCGCGCCGCTGCGGTCGCGCCCGGGTTGCCGCCGGCCGCCAACCAATAGCAGACTGGGGCTTGACTTTCAGCGAACGACACGGGTGTAATTTAGATCGTGCAAGGCTCGGCTGGAGTGGGGACGGACCCGGGGCTCCACAAGGAGGGGTGCATGACGGACATGGGACGCGACCTCGCGGCGGTCGCCGGCCCCGAGCTCGCCGCCATATTTGGGTTGCCCGAGGAGCAGAGTTGGCAGGAGCGCGCGCTTTGCGCGCAGACCGATCCCGAAGCGTTCTTCCCTGAGAAGGGCGGCTCGACCCGCGAGGCGAAGCGCATCTGCAGCGGTTGCGAAGTGCGCGGCGAGTGTTTGGAGTACGCGCTGCAACGCGACGAGCGCTTCGGCATCTGGGGCGGGCTCTCCGAGCGGGAGCGGCGCAAGCTGCGGCGTCGCGCCGGCTGAGCCGACCCGCGCCGGTCGACCCCGCGCGTCGGATGCGCGTGGCGGCGCGAACTCGCGGCCGAGCCAACCAGGCCGCGCTGGTCATGTCAGCGCGGCCGTCAAGCCAGCGCGTTCGCTTTGGCGGGTTCACCGACCGTTTGGCGCGTTCACCGACCGGCCGGCGGATCGATCTCGTCGATGTCTTTGCC
>WQZC01000134.1 GCA_009780925.1 Actinomycetes bacterium
CTGGAAGGTCGGAGCCGCGCTGGCCTGGAACACCGGCTCATAGCCTTCGGATTGCAACGCCAGATTGACGGCCAACTCGTTGCACACGTCATCGCTCGGACTCTGGCACGAGCCCGGGTAGCCATTCATCGCCACCGGCGGGGTCCCGGTGCCCAATGGGCTGGTGGCCTTGACCACGACCAGCACCGTCTTGGTGGAACTGGCGGTCGCATTAGCTGCGGTGACCGTTACCTTCCATTCCCCACCGGTGGCCGGCCACGCCCCACTCATCACGCCAGTCAGGGCGTTCAGGGTCACCCCCGGAGGCAACGGGGTGGCCGCCGCGAAGGAATTCGGCCCAGTGGTGGCCATGTTGTTCCCAGACAGATCGCCAGCGGCCACGGCCACGCTGTACGAGGTCGCGTCCTGCGCGACCACTGTGACGGTGGCCGTGTCGCTCCCCCCGGGCACCACCACGTAGTCCGGGCCCAGCTGCGACTGGCCGGAGGCCGTGAGCCAAGTGCCGGAAAAGACCGGGACCGTCACTAATTGCGGGATGCTGACCAACACCGTGTTGGACGTGCCAGCATTGGTTACCACCACAACATCAACCACGCCGGCGGGCATGACCGATGGGACAGCGGCGGTCAAGGTGTTGGTCATGAACAGCACCGATCCCGGTATCGCCGTCGCGCCGAGCATGATTGTGTATGCGCCCGTATTCGGGTCGAACAGGTTTGTCCCCGTGATGGTGAGCGTTCGCGTCGTGGTGCCAGTGACGGTCGCGCTGCTGATGGTGGGGCAGTTCGAACAGCTCGGTGGCCCGGGCGGCGCCGGGTCGCCCACGGTCACGGTGGTCGCGCCGCTGACCGCTTGGCGCAGCTTGGCCGTGGCGTTGGCGTCCACCACGAACCTGAATTGCGCGGAGCTGTTGTCGGCGATCACGTTTGTGTCCGCTTCGAACGTCCCGTCACCCGTCACCGCCGTTCCGGACACCGTTGTCCAAACCGTGCCGTTGAGCCGTTGCAACGAGACCGCGGTGCCGGCCGCGAACGGGGACACCGTCCCGGCGATCGCGGTGCTGTTGCTTCCCACCGGCAATGCCTGGTCGCCGCTGGTGATGGTGGCCGTGGTGCTCGCGTAGGAGACCACCGCGATGGCACCGCTCGCCGCCGCGCGCAGATAGCTCGCCGACCCGACCGCTGGCACGTACCAGCGGAAGTTGGCGGTGGTCCCGGCGGCGACGGCGTTGGTCGCGCTCGAGAAAGTGCCGTTGGACGCGATCTTGACGTTGGCGACCGCCTTCCACGCGGCCGGGGTGCTGCCCGCGGCCGGTTGGAGGCGCTGCAACTGGGCGGTGGCCCCGGCGCGGAACGGGCTGACTTTGCCAGCCAAGGTGGCCGTGGCACCGGTCGCGGCAGTCAACAGCACTGGCCCGCTGGTGGTCACGGTCGCCTTGGCAACGCGCCAGGCCGCCACCGCGCGGCTAGGGCTGATCGCCGGCTTGTAGCCGGGGCGCGCGATGGCGACCGCGCGGAAGGAGTACCGGCCCGCCCACGTGTCGACCACCGAGCAGGCGAACCGCGCGCCGCTGCCGGTGTAGCACGTGGCGACGGTGCGCCAACCGCTGGTGGCGTGGATCTGTAGCCGCACCGCGCTGTGGCTCGGCGTGCCGCGGGTCACCGTTCCCTTGAAGGTGATCTTCGCGTTCACGTTGGGGTTCGTGTTCACCGACAGCGCGGTGACGCGGCGAGCACGGGCGGTCGCCGCGCCAGCGGCGGGTGACGCCGCCAGCGCGACCACGACCAATCCGATCGCCGCTGCGGCCATTAGCACGACTCGACGCGGGTTCATTGCCTGCCCCCTGATCGCTCCGGTGTCCCCGTTTTCCGATCCGCTGCGATTCTATTACTGTTCGTATTACTACCAGTGGTGTGGCGCGTGCGAGCGTCGAGGGCGGCGCTCACGAATCGCAACTTTTCCATCGCCGTTAGACCGCATCCGCCGCGTCGGCGTTCGGCGCGGACTTGGGTGCGACCCGTCGGTGCCGAATGATGGCGAGGCTGACGCCGAACCCGAGCAGGATCAGCCCAGCGAACACCGAACCGGATACGGCCAACGGGAAGTCACCGCCGGCGGAATCACCGGGCACCCCCGCGTTGATGCCATAGCCTCCACCGTTGCCGCCCCCTTCGCCGCCCTTGGGCCCACGCGTCAGCAACGTCTCGGGCACGGTCCCAGGCGCGCCGGACTCCACGGTGACCCTCTTGCCGTGGTCGAGGTAAACCAACGATTCCACCGCCGTGTAGCAACCGCTGGCACCTCGCTTGACCGCGACGTAGTTCGTGATGTATTGGCCGTCCTTGGAAATCGGGATCGAGGCGAAGGTCGCCCATTTAGTGGCGTTGCTGAAATCCGCCGCCGAGCAGTCCGTGCCGGGAACGGCCACCGGACCCAACAGGTGGTCCTCGATGGTGACCGGAACGCCGTGCAGATTCTTCACGAGCACCGTGTCCGCGACCTTCTCCGCCGGTATCCTCGCGCTGCCGGGGTTGACTTTCCGGCTGGTGACCTTGGTGGTCACCGTGGGTTGGACGACCATCGCGGTCTCGGTGACCTCGCCGGGCAGGGTCATGGCCGTCGGCGCGCCTTGGCCCGGGATTGTGAACGACTCGTCCCAGGTGTAGCAGCCGGACCCACCGACCGGGACCGTGTATCCGAGGGTTTGGGCCTGGGCGCCAGCGGCGACCGCCAGCTGCTCGCGGTGCACCGCTGTCGCGGTTCCAGCGGCGATCGCGTCTTGCCATTGTCCGATGGTCAGCGACTCGCAGGTGTCGTGGTTGGACGCGAACGGCTTGCGATACAGCGTCGCGGTTACCACGCCGACTTGTGCGCTGTGATTGGGCATGTCGGTCACGTTGATCGTGTCGACCAGCAACCCGCCGGGGAACGCCACCGCTTTGTTGATCTGCGTCCTGATCGCCATGTCCTCGATGTCGACGGTCTCGGCTTGATCGCCGGGCGGAGTGATCGCTGTCGGCGTGGGGCTCGGGGCATTGGGGGCGTAGCTCTCGCCGTAGCTGTAGCAACCCGTCGCGCCGGCGGGGATCACATACCCACCGGTGGTCAGTGTCCCGTCGCCGGTCACGTCCAAGTTCTGGGAGAACACGGCGGACGCCGGGTTGGCGGCGATGTACGCCGCCCATTCCCCTGGGCTCACCGCGCCGTTGCCGAGACAAGCCTTGCCGGCCGGGACGCTAGCCACAGGCATGAAATAGAGCGTGGCGGTGACCACGCCGACCTTTGACCCGACCGATGGGATCCGGCTGGCCCCGGTCACGTTGATCGTGTCTTTCAGCGTGTCGCCGGGAACGCCCTGCTGCTCGCTGATTTGCGTCTTCATTGCCGGCTGGGTCACAAAGGTCGACTCATTGGCGTCGGTCGGCTCACCGGTCGCGGTGGAATGGTCGGACGCGGTGTAGACCACGCCCCAGCCATAAACGCCCGCGGCGGTCGGCGCGGAGGGCGCGGTGACCGTGGCGGAACCGAGGCCACCCGCGTCCAAGATGACCGGGACCGGGCTCATCACCGTGTGCGGGGCCGCCAGGAATTGCGCGTTGGTGATCGAGGAACCGTCATTGTGTGGGGCCACTGGGCCATACAGCGTCGCGACCACCGTGCCGTTGTCATTTGGCATCGCCCGGTACGTCACATCAAAAGTGTCACCGAGTGGCTCTTGCCCAACTTGCACCTGCTGCGGGGAAGACACCGAGACGACCCCTGCGGGGAATTGCCCGCTGCCGGGCAGGCTCAACGTCTCCGTTTGATCACCGGGAGCGCCATCGGACAGAACCTTCGTGTCTCCGCTGATCGGGTCGTTGATCGTCAGCCTCGCAGCCGCGCTGTAGTAGTGATAGTTGGCCGTGTCATTCGCACGGATCAGGAGGTCCTCCGTTCGATACGTGCCATCGGCGACCAGGTCCCCCGGGATGGCGGTTCTCGAGACCACGCCGCCAATCGAGTCCAGCAACGACAGCTCGGTCCAACTGCCGTAAATGGTGGGGGCCGACCAAGTGGTCGCGCCGCTCGAGTCGCCAGCCTCCGGCCCGTACAGGTCATCGCTAGCAGTGACGGCCCATGTCGCGCCGATTTGATGGGTGCCGGTCACCACGATCTCGTCGTTTGCCATGCCGCCGGTCTGGGGCAACGTCGTGGTGGATATCTGTGTGCGCGCCTCCGGCTCGATCACCACGAATCGCTCTGTCAACGCGCCAGCAGGTGAGGTGATCACATCGCCGGAGGCCGTGGTCATCACATTCTCGTAGGAGTAGAAACCGAGCGCGCCGGCCGGGATCGTGTACGCAGGCGTGGTCTTCGTGCCATCGGCGTCCCAGCTCAGATTCTGGGTGTCCACCACCGTGCCGGTGGATCAGTCCACCGTCGCGATGTCGCTCACCGGCTGGGCATCGCTGGTGAACGGGACGTAGACCAGTTTGGCCACATCGGTGGCTTCCGGCGACCGCGCCGGGCTCTCGGTGATACCCGAAGCGGTGACCGCGTCGGAGGCCGCATCGCCAGGCAGGAACACCCCACCATTGACCGTGGTCGAAATGGTGGGGTTGGTTACCCGCACGCTCTCGTTGGCGTCCCACGGGTTGGAGGTGATGCTGATGTTGTCCGGAGTGGCCAGCGCCAAGGTCTCGGAGAAGCCGTACCAGCCGGCGGCGGCGGTCGCCGGAACGGTGTAGGTGAACGTGTAAGTGCCGTTGCCGTTGTTGCTCGCGCCGTTCACGGACTGGCCCGGGATGGTGACGCAGGCGATCCCGACCAGGTCCGCGGCGCTCGCCGGCTTCGAACCCACCGGGCCGCAGACTTTCGCGGTCCAGGCGCCGCTGAACCCGTTGTCACCGGTCAGGATGACCCTGTCGGTGATCGTGGTGCCGGGTTGCGCCACCGTCCAGTCGGTGCTGGACCTCACGACCGGTTGGGGAGCCTTCTTGTCCACGAAGGTCACCGTGACGGTGGAAGCGCCGACGGTGACGGTCTGCGAGTTCGACCCGCCGGTCTGGCTGGGCCGGTAGTACCCCGTTGGGGCCGCGGTCTCGGTGAACCGGTAGGTGTCGCCTTGGGTCAAGGTGATGGCGGTGCTGCCGGCGCTGTTGGTCGTGGTCCTCCCGTTGGTGGCAACCGTCACCGTGACACCGTTCGCGGCGTCCCCGCTGTTCGAGGTGTCGGTGATCCGGACGGTCGCGCCGGCGATGTTTGCCCCGGAGTCCGCGTCTTGCTTGTAGATCCGCACCGTCCTCTTGGTCGGGACGCCCACGGCCGCGCCCACGTATTGGATCGATGTCGGGGTGGCCGGGGTGGCCCCATCGGTTGAGCCGTTGGAGTCGTCATACCGCTGCACGGTCCACGCGTAGCCGGCGTATGACCCGCCCGTGCCGGTCGCGGTGAGCCCGGCCGCCATCTGGGTTCCGATCACGCCGCCCCCGGAGCCCGCGGTCAGCGCACCCGGCAGACCGTGGCCCCCAGTCAGCGCGGCGGCGCTGACACTGCCCCAGGTGCTCTCGTCCTGTCCGGTGAAGGCATACGTCATCAGCGCTGAGGCCGCCTGGATGTCGCTCTCCGACGACGAGGAGGAGATCCGCGACACGAACCATGCCATGGCGGCGAACTGTGCCGAGGTGAGATACGGCGCCGAGGTCAGCACCGGTCCGGTCTTGTATGCGGTCGCAGCGGTGGGCTCGCCGCCTTGCTGGCCCTGGATGCAAAAGGCGACCGTGCCACTTGGGATACCCGATCCGGTGAACCCCTTCAGATACGTGTCCGATCCCACGTAGGTCACAGCGCTGGCCGGCCCCGCCATCACGGTCACGAACAGACTTGTGGCCACCAGCCCGGCGACCACCGATCCTGTCACCAGGCGGCGGAACGAACCACCCGATCCCCTCTCTCGACGAAGTCTTGTCAACGGGCTCCGGCAGCCCAACCGGTGCGTGCCCCGGTGCTTCAATGAACCGCTCATGTTGGGCCTCCTAGCCCCGATTCCGATTTGTTGACAGCGAGTTCCCATGCCCCACCGAACCGCCGTCCAGCAGATGTCCGACAGGCTGGCCGAGGCGCCCACGCGACGCCGGGGAGCGCGCGGGCGAGCGCAGCTGCGTCGATGGCCGGCTCCGCGCCGGACCACCAACGGCCCACGAACGCGCCATGACTGGGCTCCCATCTCAAGCCACCCCCACGATCCAGCCGGATCGCCCCAACAACCCACTCAGCACCGCTCACGCCGGACAGCCGACGCCAACGGCTTGCCGCACACGCTAACCATGTATACCGGGATAAGGGAAGTCATACGTGACGCAATTCACGAGATCTGAGATCCGACTTGTTCACTCCTGTTGTCGGCGTGACTGACGTGGCTGAAGTGACAATTGGGTCGACACTGAGCGCGACATCCGCGATAACTGTCAGTTAGCTCGCCCGTGCTTCCCCACAGCCGACCCGCGTTGAACAAACACACGCAAATGACCAATACCGCACCGGCCGCGAACCACCTTGTCACAGGTGGACCCGCCGACGGCGGAGTGATCGACTCCGGAACCACGTTCGCCGCAGCGGGCTCCCGCGAACCGCGATTGCTACCGAGATCCGAACCAGAGCGGCACCCGGCGCACGGGACGGCCAGCCCGCGTCACTGAAGCAGCGCTGTTATGTCTTTGCTGGCAGCGTTTGCCTCTGCCAGCGTGGATACCCCTCGATTTCCGAACACGGGCCATACAGATCAAATTCACCCAGCGGAACGGGACCCTGCGTGGGCAGCCAAACAGCCGTGAGCTGAAGCAGATAGCCACCGGCCATCGTCAGCGAGACCGTGGAATGTGACAGGCCAGCCCCCTCGGCCGACCAGCCCGACTCGATCAAGCGCTGCCGGTAGCTATCGGTGACCGCTAGGGCCTGCGCCCGGTCCTCCGGCCGGTCGAACGTCGCCACCACCGTTCCCATATACGGTGGGTCACCCTGATCGTTGCAACTGTCGAGCCCATAGTTCGCGAAACGTACGTTCAGGCCAGCAGCCGCCACAACCTTCCGCACCGTCGCCAGCGTCTCCGAGTACACCTCGCCTTGGGTTCTCACGCTCTTTTCCTTTCCTCCAGAACTTGTGCTGCACCCGACTAACAGGGCACCAGTCACAACGACACACAACGTTACTAAACCGAGCCGTGCCTACTGGACTGTGAGAATGTATGCGAGTTCGGGGTCCCGGAAGAATCCTCGGATGATTTCAGGGTATTTCCTGAGGCGTTCGACGGCCCGTTTGATGACACTGTGGAGTTGA
>WQZC01000135.1 GCA_009780925.1 Actinomycetes bacterium
CAGCTCCCCCAGTTCCCGCGGTGGTGACGGCGCCGGTGGTCGCGACCGCGATGGCGCCCGCGCTCGCCGCGCCGCCCGCGGCGGTCGGTTCACATCCAAGCCCCGCTGCGGCGTCCGGCGAGGACCCCGCGGCGCCCGACCCGCTATCCCTGCCGCCCGCGCCGGCCGACAACGCCGGCGAAGACGACCTCGCGGGCGCGTATGTCACGCCCCTGGTGCGCAAGCTCGCCAGCGAACACGGCGTCGATCTGTCCACGGTCACCGGCAGCGGCGTGGGCGGACGGGTCCGCAAGTCCGATGTGCTCGCCGCCGCGACCGCAGCCGCATCAGCCGCTGCCCCCGCCTCGCCGTCCCCGGCACCGTCATCGGCGCCCGCCGCATCACCAGTCGCGCCCGCCGCGGCCACGGGGCCCTCCGCGCTCGCCACCCCAGTCACATCGGCCAGCGGACCGGTCGCCTCGGTGGCGGCTCCGGGTGACCGGGTCGAGAAGATGTCCCGGCGCCGCAAGCTCATCGCGTCCCGGATGGTGGACGCGCTGCGCACCGCCGCCCAGCTCACCACGGTCGTCGAAGTCGATGTGACGCCCATCGCCCGGCTCCGCGAGCGGATCAAGGACGAGTTCGAGATCCGGGAGGGCGTGAAACTCACCTATCTCCCATTCTTCGCTATCGCCACAATCGACGCGCTCAAGGCGCAGCCGGTGATGAACTGCTCCATCGACACCGACGCGGGCACCATCACCTATCACGACGCGCAGCATCTGGGCATCGCCGTGGACACGCCCGCCGGGCTCACCGTCCCGGTGATCCACAACGCGGGCGACTTGAACCTGGCCGGACTGGCGCGCAAGATCGCCGACTTGGCCGAGCGCACCCGCACCAACAAGATCAGCCCCGACGAGCTGGCGGGCGGCACGTTCACCGTCAGCAACACCGGAAGTCGCGGCGCGCTGTTCGACACGCCGATCCTCACCCCGCCACAGGTCGCCATCCTCGGCACCGGCTCGGTGGTCAAGCGGCCCGTCGTGATCAGCGACGCGAACCTCGGGGAGACGATCGCGGTCCGCTCGGTGGCCTATTTCGCGCTGTCCTACGACCACCGGATCATCGACGGCGCCGACGCGGCGCGCTTCCTGCAGACGGTGAAGACCCGGCTGGAAAGCGGCGGCTTCGAGGCAGCCGGCAACTGACCGGCGCGCGCCGCGCGGCCGGCGCCCCGCAACCGGTGGCACCGCGCGCGAGCGGTGGTCAGTCGACCAGCTGTCGTCCGGTGATGAGATAGGCGCCGTCGACGCGCCCAAGGTCGATGCGCAGCCGTGTCGGCCCGGCGCCCTCGGCGGTCCCGGACTGCGCGCCGGCGCAGATCAACGCCGACGGCGCCAGCACAGCGGTCACCGTCACCCGCGAGGTGTCGGCCTCGCCTGGCGTCGCTTCGACCTGCGAATAGGTGGTTCGCATGCCGACCAGTCCACAGCCGGACGGCACGAGCCGGGCCAGCAGCGCGGTGTCTTGCCCCAGCAGCGGGCCAGGCGCGTACACCCGGGCCAGCAGCGCCGCGTCATTGCCGGCGAACGCGCGCTCACGCAGATCGTCGAGTTGCCGCAGCACCGCGGCGGCGCCAGCGCTGTCCAAATCAGCCGGCCCGACGCCAGCGCCCACGCCAAGACCACCCGAGCCTGAGCGCGTCTGGCCGCCGCAGCGGATCCGAGGGAACGCCCAGCGCTGCCCGGACCGCCCGGGTGGGCAGCTGCTCGGGTCCGCCCGGCTCGGCCTGACCGGCGCCGGGTTCCGCCGTCCGCCCGGATCCGTCGCCGTTGGCCGCCTCCGGCGGCATCCGGTGTGTCGCGCGGTACGGCGTCGACCGGGGCCGGCCGCCGCCGGATCGATCCGGCGCGGCGGGTGGCCGCCGGCCGGCTTGGGCTCGCCCGTCGGCCACCTCGACCAGGGCCGCGCGCGCGTTCGCGGCCAGGTCCAGCACGAACTCGGCGGCCGTGCACCGCTGCCACGGCTCGGCGACCAGGCCTCGGCGAAGCACGTCCGCGGCCCAGTCCGGCAGCGCGGACAACCGTTCCTCCAGCTCGCGCAGGTTCCCGGCGGCGGCCCGGGCCAACACCTCGTCCGGGTCCGCGCCGATCCAGGCCGGCGCGCCGGTGAGCGCGTGCAGCGCGGTCGCCGCGAGCATGAACACATCACTGGCCGGGCTGGGCGCGCAGCCGACGGCGACCGAGGGATCGAGGTAGGCCGGGGCGCTGCGCGCCGCGGCGAGATCGCCCATGAGGCGGGCCACGCCCAGGTCGGACAGCAGCGGACGGCCCGACCCGCTGAACAGGACGTTCGCCGGCGTCACGTCGCCGTGGATCACATCCCGGTGGTGCGCGTAGGCCAGCGCCGCGCCGATCGGGGCGAGCACCGCCACCGCCTCGCCCACGCTGAGCGCTCCCCGGCGCGCCAGCAGTTCGGCCAACGAGCCGCCTTCCGCCAGATCAAGGACCAGCACCACCGCGTCCGGCGCCGCCACCAGCTCGCGCAATCGCACCAGATTCGGATGCTCCAGCGCGCCGAGCAGCGCCGCCTCGGCCCGCGCCGCGAACCGCTGCCCCTCGTCGCGAAGCGTGACCCGTTTCAGCGCCACCACCTCGCCGCTGGCCGTCCGGCCGCGCCACACCTCGCCAGCCGAGCCGTACCCGATCAGCTCCTCCGCCACGTGCCCGGGCAGCGTCCACGCCATGGTTCCCCCTCGGTCCTCAGCGGACGGTCGGTCCTCACCTGACGGTAGGGCAAGACCGCGTCCCCATGCGTTGCGTTATCCACAGCCCCGGCGCCGGCGGCCGAGACGTCGGCGGCCCCACCGTGAGTAGCGTTCGACGCATGCCCGCAGACGCGCCCACCATCCTGGCCACCTCCGGCGGCATCGTTCCCGGCCGACGAGTCCGCTGGGAGCTGGGCCCGCTCACCGAGCACGCGATCGAGCTGTCCGGCGCCACCAACCGGGCGCCCCGGGTGTGCTTCCTGGCTACCGCGTGCGGGGACAACCCGGCCATCGTGCATGCCTTCTACGAGGCGGCGCTGGTGCGCGGGCTGGCTGCCAGTCACCTGGCGCTGTTCCCGATGCCCAACATCGACGACGTGCGCGAGCACCTGCTGGCCCAGGACGTGATCTGGGTGTGGGGCGGCAGCGTCGCCGGGCTGCTGGCCATGTGGCGGCTGCACGGACTGGACACGGTCTTGGCCGAGGCGTGGCGGGCCGGGGTGGTGCTCACCGGGGTGTCCGCTGGCTCGATCTGCTGGCACATCGGCGGCACCACCGACTCTTTCGGGCCGACGCTGCGCCCGATCACCGACGGCCTGGGACTGCTGCCGTACTCCAACGGCGTGCACTACGACAGCGAGACGCAGCGCCGCCCGCTGTTCCAGGCGTTGATCGCCGACGGCAGCCTCCCCGACGGCTACGCCACCGACGACGGCGTCGGGCTGCGCTACCAGGGCACGGAGCTGGTCGAGGCGGTCACCGAGGTCGCCGGCAAGGGCGCCTACCGGGTGGTGCGCGATGGCGCGCGCGCCGTCGAGACGCGGATCAAGCCCCGCCTGCTGAAGTAGCGTTGTCCAGGTGAGCGAGCCGCGGGGAGCAGAGTCGAGCGCGCCGCGGGTGATCCGCGCCGGGCTCGTCGACTACCAGGACGCCTGGCGCCAGCAGCGGGAGCTGCACGCCGCCCGGGTGGCCGACGCCATCGGCGACACGGTGCTGCTGCTGGAGCACCCGCCGGTCTACACCGCCGGCCGGCGCACCGAGCCGAGCGAGCGGCCCACCGACGGCTCGCCGGTCATCGACGTCGACCGCGGCGGCAAGATCACCTGGCATGGCCCGGGGCAGCTGGTCGGCTACCCGATCGTGCGGCTGCCCGACCCCATGGACGTGGTGTCCTGGGTGCGCCGGATCGAGCGGATGCTGATCGCGGTGTGCGCGCGAATGGGGGTGCCCGCCGAGGCGGTCCCGGGGCGCGCCGGGGTCTGGGTCCGGGCCGACGAGCGCGGCCGGGACCGCAAAGTGGCCGCCATCGGGTTGCGCGTCGCCAAAGGCGTCAGCTTGCACGGCTTCGCCTTGAACGTCAACCCGGACCTGTCGTGGTTCGACCGGATCGTCCCGTGCGGCATCGACGACGCCGACGTCACCTCGCTGGCTCGCGAGCTCGGCCGCGACGTCACCGTGGCCGAGCTCATCCCGGTCGTCGAAGCCCAGCTGCCACTTCTTTTCGGTCAGCCCGAACGCGCTTCGGCCCGCCTGGAAGCCTAGGGTTGGAGCCCGTGACTGCCGCACCGGACGAACGGCGCCCGCTGCGCGTCGAGGCGCGCAACGCGGCCACGCCGATCGAACGCAAACCCGAGTGGATCAAGACCCGGATCCGCACCGGACCGGAATACGCCCAGCTGCGCGAGACGGTCACCGGCCACGGGCTGCGCACCGTGTGCCAGCAGGCCGGCTGCCCGAACATCTACGAGTGCTGGGAAGACCGCGAGGCGACGTTCCTGATCGGTGGCGAGCGCTGCACCCGCCGCTGCGACTTCTGCCAGATCGACACCGGCAAGCCCGCTCCGCTCGACCGCGACGAGCCGCGCCGGGTAGGCGAGTCGGTGGCCACCATGGGGCTGCGCTACGCCACCGTCACCGGGGTCTCCCGCGACGACCTGCCCGACGGCGGGGCCTGGCTGTACGCCGAGACGGTGCGGCAGATCCACCTGCTCGTGCCGGGCTGCGGGGTCGAGCTGCTCGCGCCTGATTTCGACGCGGCGCCCGAGCCGCTGCGCGTCGTCTTCGCCGCGCGCCCGGAAGTGTTCGCGCACAACATCGAGACGGTGCCGCGCCTGTTCCGTCGCATCCGGCCCGCGTTTGGCTATGACCGGTCCCTGTCGGTGCTGCGGGCCGCGCACGACGCCGGCCTGGTCACCAAGTCCAACCTCATCCTCGGCCTGGGCGAGACCCGCGTCGAGATCGACGCCGCGCTGGCCGACCTGCGGGCGGCGTGCTGTGACCTGCTGACCATCACCCAATACCTGCGCCCGGCGGCCCGATACCACCCGGTGGAGCGGTGGGTGCGCCCGGAGGAGTTCGTCGAGCTGCGGCGGGCGGCGCTGGACCTCGGGTTCGCTGGCGTGCTCGCGGGGCCGCTGGTGCGCTCCTCCTACCGGGCCGGTCGCCTTTACCGGGAGGCGTTCGCCGCCGCCTCGGCGGGCGAGGCCCCCGCGCCTGCGCCCGCTGCCAGCGAATCAGCCAAGGAGGACTGATGAAACTCGGATTGCACGTCTCAGATTTCACCTTCCCCGGCGGGCCGCCCCAGCTGGCGGCCGACCTGCGGCGCATCGCCACCACCGCCGAGGACATCGGGATGGACAAGCTCTCGGTGATGGACCACGTCTGGCAGATCCACTCCGTCGGCCCGGCGGAGCACGAGATGCTGGAGGCGTACACCACGCTCGGCTACCTCGCCGCGTGCACCACCCGCATCGACCTGCTCGCCTGGGTGACCGCGACCGTCTACCGCGAGCCCGGACTGCTGGCCAAGTCGGTCACCACGTTGGACGTGCTGTCCGGCGGGCGCGCCTGGCTGGGCATCGGCGCGGCGTGGAACCAGGACGAGTGCCGCGGGCTCGGGCTGCCGTTCCCGCCGGTGGCCGAGCGGTTCGAGCGCCTGGAGGAGACGCTGCGCATCTGCCTGCAGATGTGGGACGACGCCGAAGACCCGTTCCACGGCAAGCACTACACGCTGGAGCGGACGCTGAACTCGCCCCAGTCGCTGCGCCGGCCGCACCCGCCGATCCTGATCGGCGGCTCGGGCGAGCGCAAGACGCTGCGCCTGGTGGCCCAGTACGCGCAGGCGTGCAACCTGTTCCTCGGACCGGACCTGCCGCACAAGCTGGATGTGTTGCGCGAGCACTGCGCGCGGCTCGGCCGCGATTACGACGAGATCGAGAAGACCGTGCTGATGTCGCTGGACATCGACCCCGCGCGCGGCGGCGTGGACGGGCTGCTCGAACAGCTGCGCGGCCTGGCCGAACTCGGGGTGGCACACGTCCACGGCCGGATCAGCAACGCCGCCGACAGCACCGCGCTGGAGCTGCTCGGCGAGCGGGTGGTGCCGATCGCGGCGACGTTCGAGCCCGCCCGCGGCTGAGCCGATGGCCACACCCGGGATACCAAGAATCCGGCGTGCGCCATTGCCACTTGCGGCGATCCTCGTCATCCGAGGCGATGTCCTGGATCCAACGGTGCTGCGAGCCGACGCCGTCCGTTTTGCTCGCCGGTATCCAGGATTGGGCTGGCTGGGGGTCTCAGCGTTCTACGCGTCAAACCCAGACGAGGTCGACGCGCTCTGTCACACAAAGCTCAACAGGTTCGAGCAGGTGGCCGTCTTTCGACGGGCCGACCTCGCCGCGAGCCTTATCACCGTTGTGGCAACCTTCCGGACGCCGCATGTAACGCTGGCCGCCGAAAACTTGGACGTTCTCTTGCTGCGGCTTCTGAGCTGCCCACACACCATCCGCGTCAACCCCTACTATGAATCAGACGAAAGCGAGGTGGACCGGTGACCGCACCCGAGATCGACCTTCCCGTCGATCTGAACAGCGAAGACGACAGTGGATTGCCGTGGGCGTTCTTGGATGAAGCTCGTGATCGTGCCCAAATCGTTGAGGGCGCATGGGTTCTAGTTGGGTCCGGTCGCGCTCGTGCCGTCGCCCAAGTGGCCGACATCGACGGTGAGATCGTGCATGTGCGACCGCTGTCCGGCTCGGTCAGCCGCTTCTGGCACCTGCTGGACCGAGCGGTCGCCTGAGCACTGCGGTCACTGGCTCGACAGGGGGCTTGCCTCCGGGTCGTCCCCTGCTGGCTCACCGGCCCGCGGTCACCAGGTCAGGTGCGGGGCGATCCATGCCAATTGCGCTGGCGCCATCCGCCGCCAGTACGCGTCGTTATGCCCGCCCGCCTGGAATCCGCCGGCCGGCTTCGGGGACAGCGAGTCGGCGTACCGGCGGGCGTTGGGATAGAACGTGTCGTCGGTGCCGCAATCGACGCGCACTGGGATGCCGGACAGCTGGCTCTGGCGGGTGAAGACGTTGTTCGCCTCGAAATCGGCCGGGTCATCGAACGCGCCGGGCGCGGTGTCCCCGGGCTGGGTCCACAGCGCCGGGCTCTCGGCGATGGTCGCCGCGAGCCGGCGCACGCCAAGCTGACCGCCCAGCAGCAGCGCGCCGTAGCCGCCCATCGACCAGCC
>WQZC01000136.1 GCA_009780925.1 Actinomycetes bacterium
CCGGTGCCGTAGTCGCGCGCGTCCGCGGGCAATCCCAGCTCCAGGTTCGCGTCCAGGGTGTCCAGCCCGGCGTCTTGCAGCTGGTAGGCCTGCAGTTTGTGCACCAGGCCGATGCCGCGGCCCTCGTGGCCGCGGATGTACAGCACGACGCCGCGCCCCTCGGCGGCCACGGCGGCCAGCGAGGCGTCCAGTTGCGGGCCGCAGTCGCAGCGCAACGAGCCGAACACGTCACCGGTGAGGCACTCGGAGTGCACCCGCACCAACACGCCCTCGCCATCCCCGATATCGCCGATGACGAACGCCACGTGCTCACGGTTGTCGTAGGAGGAGGCGTAACCGACGGCGGTGAACTCCCCGTGCCGCAACGGCACCCGCGCGGACACGGCGCGGGTCACCAGCTTCTCGTAGCGGCGGCGGTAGGCGATCAGGCCCGCGATGGAGATCATCGCCAGGCCGTGCTCGTCGGCGAAGGCCCGCAGCTCGTCCGCCCGGGCCATCCCCGCCGGATCCTTCTCGCTGACCACCTCGCACAGCACCCCGACCGGGCGCAGCCCGGCCAGCCGGGCCAGATCCACCGCCGCCTCAGTGTGCCCGGGGCGGCGCAGCACCCCGCCGTCCTTGGCCCGCAGCGGCAGCACATGCCCGGGGCGGGCCAGGTCGGCCGGGCTGGTCGCCGCGTCCGCGAGCAGCCGGATGGTGTGCGCCCGGTCGGTGGCGGAGATGCCGGTGTGCACCCCCTCGCGGGCGTCCACGGTGACCGTGTACGCGGTGCCCCGGCGGTCCTGGTTGACCCGGGTCATCGGCGGCAGGTCGAGCCGGTCGGCATCCGCCTCGGTCATCGGCACGCAGATGTAACCCGAGGTGTAACGGACCATGAACGACACCAGCTCCGGGGTGGCCGCCTGCGCCGCGAAGATCAGGTCGCCCTCGTTCTCCCGGTCCTCGTCATCGATGACGATGATCGCCTTGCCCGCCTTGAAATCGGCGACCGCCCGCTCGACCGAGTCCAGCCGCAGCGCCGTCCCCACCGCGCCGCCGGTCCCGCCGCCGCTCCCGGCACCGGCCACCACGGCGGTCACGCCGACGCCCCGTCGCGCTCGAGCAGCCGCGCCACGTGTTTGGCCAGCACGTCCGTCTCCAGGTTCACCGCGTCGCCGATGTGTATGCGCCCGAGCGTGGTGGCGCGCAACGTCTCCGGGATCAGGCCGACCTCGAACCAGTCCGGCCCGACGCCAGTCACCGTCAGCGACACCCCGTCCACCGCGATCGACCCTTTCTCCGCCACGTAGCGGGCCAGCTCGGTCGGCAGCGAGAAGCGGACCGCGTCCCAGGCGTCGCCGGGGGTCCGCGCGAGCAGCACCCCGGTCCCGTCCACATGCCCTTGCACGATGTGCCCGTCCAGGCGGGCGTCGGCGCGCATCGCGCGCTCCAGGTTGACCGGGTCGCGCGGCGCCAGCCAGCCGAGGGTCGAGCGCGCCAGGGTCTCGGCCATCACGTCGAAGTCCAGCTCACCGCCGTGCTCGCCGGGGCGCTCACCGCCGTGCTCGCCGGAGCGCGTCCCGATAACGGTCAGGCACACGCCGTTGACCGCTATCGACTGGCCGTGCCTCACGTCATCCGCGGCCATTGCCACCGCGCGCACGGTGAGCACCGCGCAGTCGCCGCGCGGCACGAGCCCGACCACCGCGCCCAGTTCTTCGATGATTCCGGTGAACAACCTTCTCTACTCCTTCTCCGGCCAGACCAGTGGGCCGACGATCTTGACGTCGCCGCCGATCCGGGCGACCTGTCGCACATCTAGTTTGACCGCCTCGTCGATCGTGGCGACGCCGGCGCCGGCGAGCGCGGACAGGCCCGCGCCGAGCAGCTTCGGGGCCAGGTAGGCGACCACCTCGTCCACGCAGCGCGCCTCGACGAACGCGCCGGCGAGGGTTGGCCCCCCCTCCAACAGCACGTGCCGCGCCCCCCGGTCGTGCAGCGCCTTGAGCGCGAAGCGCGGCGCGGCGGTGTCCAACAACAGCGTCTCGGCGGCCCGGTCCAGCACGGCGGCGCTCTGCGGCACCCGGTGCCGGCGGTCCAGCACCACCCGCAGCGGCTGGCGCGCGACCAGCCGGCCGTTCGCGTCGCGCGCGGTCAGGCGCGGGTCGTCGGCCAGCACGGTGCCGCTGCCGACCAGGATCGCGTCCACGATCGCGCGCAGCGCGTGCGCGTCGGCCCGGGACCCGGCGCCGGAGATCCAGCGCGCCGAGCCATCCGCCGCGGCCACCCGCCCGTCCAGGGTGGCGGCGAACTTCCAGGTGACGAACGGCCGCCCGGTGGCCAGCGCGTGCAGCCACGGGCGCAACGCGCCGTCGGCGGCCTGGCGCCGCGCCACGCCGGCGACCACGTCCACCCCGGCGGCGCGCAGCCGGTCCGCACCGCCGGCGGCCACCGGGTTGGGGTCGTCCACCGCGTACACCACCCGGACGATGCCGGCGGCGAGCAGCGCTTCCACGCACGGACCGGTGCGCCCGGTGTGCGCGCACGGCTCCAGGGTGACCACGGCGGTGCCGCCCCGGGCTTTGCGCCCCGCATCGGCCAGCGCCACGACCTCGGCGTGCGGTCCGCCCGGCGGCCGGGTAGCGCCTTGGCCCACCAGCGATCCGTTCGCGGCCAGGATCACCGCGCCGACCGGTGGGTTGGGGCTGGTCCGCCCGCGGACGCGCTCGCCCAGCGCCAGCGCGCGGCGCATCGCGTCCCGTTCGGGATCCGGGCGCGCTGAGCCGTCGCGGCGCGGGTCGGCGTCGGCGCGGCGATCGCGGTCACGGGGGGGCACAGCGAACCACGGTATCGGCTCGCGCCAATCCACGGTTGGGCGCGGTCCGCGCCAGGCGTCGCGCGCGAGCGCTGATCGCGCGGCAGCCAACGAGTCCGCCAGCCACCAATAGGTAGGTTTATTTGATATCCCTACCTATGCTGATCGCATGAGCAGCGCTGGCGGCGATTGCGACCAGTCGGCCCCGGTTCCCGCCCCAACCAGCTGGCCAGCGGTGACCTGCGAGCCGCGCGATTGGACGCCGAATCTGGACCAGTCGGCGGTGTCGCGCACCATGCGCGCCCGCCACCACGGACGGTACCTGGCCGCGGTCACCC
The DNA here is from genome assembly GCA_009780925.1 of Actinomycetes bacterium. GTDB lineage: Bacteria > Actinomycetota > Actinomycetes > Mycobacteriales > Jatrophihabitantaceae > WQZC01. Next base: position 3,133 of record WQZC01000136.1, read on the forward strand.
CAGCGATCGCCAACCGGGACGTCCATCTGCCGTCGGCGACCCTGGCGCTGGCCGACGAGGCGTCGACGCTGCTCGCCCGCTTCGACGCCGAGATCGGCGCCGACTTGGCCCCATTCACCGCGATCCTGCTCCGCTCCGAGTCGGCCAGCTCTTCGATGATCGAGCACCTATCGTCCGGCGCCAGGCAGATCGCGCTGGCCGATCTCGGCGGCCGACACAAGCGCAACGCCACCGAGATCGTCGGCAACGTGCGCGCGATGACCGCCGCCATAGCGCTGGCCGACGACATCACCGCCGAGTCCATCCTGGCCACGCACCGCGCCTTGCTGGCGCGGACCGCGCCGGCGATCGCCGGGAAGTGGCGCGACCAGCAAGTGTGGATCGGCGGCGACAGCTACGGCCCGCACGGCGCCAGTTACATCGCGCCGCACGCGGACCGGGTGCGCGCCGCCGTCGACGACCTGATCGCCTTCGCCCGACGCGATGACCTACCGGTGCTCGCCCAAGCCGCCATAGCGCACGCTCAATTTGAGGCCATCCACCCGTTTCCGGACGGCAACGGTCGCGTCGGGCGCGCGCTGGTGCACTCGATGCTCAAGGGCAAGGAGCTGACCCGACGGGTCACCGTGCCGATCTCCGCTGGACTGCTCAACGACCCGGCCGCGTACTTCGCGGCGTTGACCGCGTACCGCGCCGGCGATGTCGCGGCGATAGTGCGACGGTTCGCCGAGGCGTCATTCGCCGCTGTGACCAATGGCCGGCAGTTGGCGGCACAGATCAACGACATCCGCGCCGATTGGGCCGGGCGGATCACCGCGCGCCGCGACGCCGTCGCATGGCGGCTGGCCGATCTGCTATTGCGCCAACCGGTGGTTGACGGCGCGTTGGTGGCTCGCGAGCTGGCTGTCGCGCCGACCAGCGCCCGCTCAGCTCTGGGCCATCTGGCCTCGATCGGCGTGCTGCGCGAGTTCACCGGCTTCAACCGCAACCGGATGTGGGAATCCGCGCAGGTGCTCGAAGCGCTGGACGCTTTCGCCGCCCGGGCCGGCCGCCGCAGCATCAACTAGCCCGCGCGAATCACGAACCTCGAGCACGAGGCGGGTTCCAGCCCCAGGCCTCGGGAGTGGCGCGGATGAGCGCGCGATCCTGGTAAGGATCTGATTGCGGCACACGCGCCAGGTCGTGGTCTCAGTGTTCGGTCCGGCCACAGTGATCACCGCGCCCAGCAGACAGGTCACGAGCTGCGGCGGGGTCGTCGTGTCATACGGCACCTCCGGCATGGAGCGTTCCGGGACGGCGCAGGATCGCGCAGAACATCGCGTCCGTGCCGTGCCGGTGCGGCCACAGTTGGACCCATGGGCCGTCGCCCAGGCCCGGCACGCCGCGGAACGCGGGGCGGGCGTCCACGGCCCGCGCGCCCGATTCGACCGCGCCCGCCACGATCTCGGTGGTCTCCGCCGGGTGCGGCGAGCAGGTGGCGTAGACGACCAAGCCGCCGGGACGGACCAGCCGCAGCGCCGCCGCCAACAGCTCGCGCTGCAGGTCCGCCAGCTGGGCCACATCGTCCGGTCCGCGCCGCCACCGGGCCTCCGGCCGGCGACGCAACGCGCCCAGCCCGCTGCACGGCGCGTCGAGCAGCACCCGGTCGAACTCGCCGGCACGCGCCGCGGCCAGCTCGCGCGCGTCGCGCACCAGGACCTGAGTGCCCCAGCGGGCGGTGACCTGGCGCACCAGCTCGGCGCGGCTGCGGTTCGGCTCGTTGGCGGTCAGCGCCGCGCCACGCGGACCGGCCAACGCCGCCAGCAGCGCCGCCTTTCCACCCGGACCGGCGGCCAGATCCAGCCACCGCTCGTCGCGCCCGTCCATCGGCGCCCGGGCGACCGCGAGCGCGACCAGCTGGCTGCCCTCGTCCTGAACGCGGGCCCGGCCATCGCGCACCGCCGCCACTCGGGCCGGGTCCCCGCCGGTCAGCCGCACCGCGTGCGGCGACCACGGACCGGGCTCGGCCGGCGACGCCCTCCTGATCTCGGCGAGCACCGCGTCCCGGTCGGCCAGTCCGGGCGAGACCGCCAGGTGGGTGCTGGGACGCGTGTCGCCCGCCGCCAGCGCCGCCTCGGTCTGCGCCAACTCGCCGTCCGAGTCGTCGCCCAGCGCGGCGGCGAACGCGGCGGCTATCCACTCCGGGTGCCCGGTGCGCAACGCCATCCGGCGCAGCGGCCCGCCGTCCCCAGCCAGCTTGTCGGCCCAGCCGTCCCAGCTGTCCCGGGAGAGCCGGCGCAACACCGCGTTGACGAAGCCGGCGGCCCGGCCGTTGCCGGTGGCGCGGGCCAGGTCGACCGTGGTAGCGACCGCCGCGTGCGCCGGGATCCTTGTCCGCAACAGCTGGTATCCGCCCAGACGCAGCAGGTCTCGGACCTCCGGCTGCACTTCAGCCACCGGGCGATTGGCGCACGCGGCGATGATCTCGTCCAGCACACCGGAGGCGCGCAGCGCGCCGTAGCCCAGCTCGGTGGCGAGCGCCGCGTCCCGGGCGTCCAATCCGGCGCGGGCGATCAACGTCGGCAGCAGCAGGTTGGCGTACGCGGCGCGCTCATCGACGGCCCGCAACAGCTCATAGGCGACCAACCTTGGATCGGCCGCGCGCGGATCAGACAAGGCGCTCCTCCGGTCGCGGGCGCGCGCCGCGCGCCCAGTCGGCGGCCGGCATCGGACGCTTGCCCGGCGTTTGCGCCCAACTCAGCTCCACTGGCGAGGTCGCGGTGCCGACCAGCACCCGGTCCTTGCTGGCGCGCAGTTCGCCGGGCGCGAGCGGCGGGTCTGCCGCCATGGCCTGCGGCGTGGCCGGACCGAGCTTGAGCCGGTCGCCGCGAAACGTCGTCCACGCGCCCGGGGCCGGCGCGCAGGCGCGGATCAGCCGGTCCACTCGGATCGCTGGCGCGGCCCAGTCGATCATCGCCTGTTCCACGGTGATCTTGCCGGCGATGGACACCCCGTCCACCGGCTGCGGGCGTGCCACCAGCGTGCCGTCCGCGATGCCGTCCATGGTGGCGCGCAACAGCCCGGCGCCCGCTCGCGCCAGGCGCTCCAGCAGATCACCGGCGGTGTCCCGGGCACGGATCGGCTCGGTCACCACCCCGTACACCGGGCCGGTGTCCAGCCCGGCCTCGATCTGGAACGTTGACGCGCCGGTGATGTCGTCCCCGGCCAGGATGGCGTGCTGCACCGGCGCGGCGCCCCGCCACGCCGGCAGCAGCGAGAAGTGCAGGTTCACCCAGCCGAGCCGGGGCACCGTCAACGCCGCCGGTGGGAGCAACGCGCCGTAGGCCACCACGGGGCAGCAGTCCGGGGCCAGCGCCGCTAGTTCGGCCAGAAACTCAGGGTCGCCGGGACGTCGCGGGGTGAGCACCGGCAGACCCGCCTCGACGGCCAGCCGCTCGACCGGGGATGCCGCCAGGCCGCGGCCCCGGCCCGCGCGCGCCGCGGGCCGGGTCACCACGGCGACCACCTCATGGCGCGGCGAGTCCAGCAAGGCGCGCAGCGATTCGGCGGCCACTTCCGGCGTCCCCGCGAAAACGAGTCTCATGTCGACAATTCTTCCCCGTGCTCGTGTGCGCTGTTCCCACCTGCGCTGTTCCCTCCGGCGCTGTGCTCGCCTGCCCCGTGCTCAGCGAGCGGGGGCCGAGCGCCTTCCCGATTGCCGCCTTCCCGATTGGCGCCTTCCCGATTGCCGCGTCGGATGGCGCCCCGTCGGGCCGCTGGCGATCCGGCGGAGGAAGGCGATCCGGCGGAGCCACGCGATCCGGCGGAGCTAGGCGACCAGGATTTCGGACGGGTCATTGGGCACGCGTTCGAGGCGTCCATCGGGCGATTCACCGGCCGTGCCGCCAGCGAGTGGGTCGCTGACCCACTGGCGCGCTTGCCGAACCGCCGGTTGCGGCAGCGCTGGTTCTGGTCTCAGAAGTCGCGGTCCCAGGATGGGTGGGGCGGTGGATCGGTAGTGCCGCCCGGTGGGGGTGGTGACACGCACGGTGTGGCCGGTGTCTGGGTCGATGGTTGGCTGGTGGTCCCAGCCGGGGGCTTGCTTGGCAAGGTTGCACGCCTGGCACAGCCCCTGCCCGTCGGCGATC
>WQZC01000137.1 GCA_009780925.1 Actinomycetes bacterium
CACCACTACGGTTGACGGAAAACCGATATGAGATCCGTCTTCACAGGGCGACGAGTTTACTTGAGCCGCGTGGCATTGAGTTCTGGGGTGTCATGCGGTGGCGCGTCTGCGGCCCCAGGCGATTATGCACGGCAAGTGGTTCCGAACGACCAGGACATCAGAGGTTCCACGGTATTCAGGGGAGCGTGGGGACAGGTGATAACCTGAGAATGAGAGGAGACGTAACCATGAGCATGTATTCGCGGATTTGTGGCGCGGTTGTCGGTTTGGCAGTGGTGGCGGTGTTGCTCGCGAGCTGCACATCGTCGTCCGACGATGCCGTGAACAGCCCGCCAGCAACGGCGCGCACGTCACCTATCACGGGCGCGCCCGAGACGCTCACGCAATCTGCGATGGGTGCGTCGGCGAGTCCCGTTGAGTCCTCTGGAGCGCCGTTCTCGGTGCCCGCTGGGCACGGCAGCACCACGACGGGCGCGTCGAGCGTCTTGATGGCAGAGGACGGCACCGGTGTCTTGACTTTCGGCATGACCGAGGATGAGTTCCGCCAAGTGGTGTCCTCGAATGGTTGGGAATACCAAGTGGTGCCGAATGCGAGCAACGCGAAGACTATCTCGATCGGCCATGACGATTTCATGTTCAGTAATGGAGCACTGGACTCATTCAGCATTGTCGATGGAAAATTCGCTACGGGACGAGGTTTGCGAGTGGGTGACACTCTGGGCCGAATGAAGCAGCTCTACGGCACGGACTACAACCAGTCGACTAGCAGCGGGCAGCAGGAATATATGTATGTGTTCCCCAGTCAGCTCCGATTGTCGGTGGTGTTCAAGAAGGGGGAAAACACTGTGATGGCGTGGGTTCTGCTGGCGCCGGTGTCGTGAGCAAGGGGATCGGGCGATACCGGGTCGCCGGCTTGACGTGTGACCCAGGCGCCCCAGCCGTCGAACCCGCCCCTGGCTTGAGGTCGTCCGCAGAGCATGAGAGTGTCCTCAAAGGAGGTTTGGTCATGACTGGTCTGGGTGGTCGCTGGTCCCGGCTGGTGGTGGTTGGCGTGGTTGGGGTGCTGGTGGCTGGGTTGGTGGTGGTTGGTGGGGGTACGGCGGCTGGGGCTGACACGGTTGCGCCGTCGGCGCCGCCGGTGTCCCCGGGGGGTTCGGATCCGTCCGCGCCTCCGTCTGTGCCGCAGTCGAGTGTGCCGCCGTCGGCGCCGCCTTCGTCGGTGGCGGTGGTTTCGGTGTCGTTGCCGGCGTCGGCGAAGGTGGTGGTGGGCGCGACCGTGACGCTGCGGGCGGTGGTGAGCCCGGCGGGCGCGACCGACCAGGCGGTGCGGTGGGCCAGCTCGGACGCCAAGATCGCGGCGGTGTCCGCGTCGGGTGTGGTGACGGGCAGGGCAGTCGGGTCGGCGCGGGTGACGGCGACGGCGGGCGGCAAGAGTGCGACGACGGTGGTGTCGGTGACCGCGGCGCATGTGGCGAAGGTGTCGTTGGGCGCGGCGAGGACGGTTCGGGTGGGCGGCACGGTGGCGCTTAAGGCGGTGGTCGCGCCTTCGGTGGCGGCGAACAAGAAGCTGAAGTGGCGCAGCGGGAACTCGCATCTGGCGTCGGTGACCCAGTCGGGGGTGGTGACGGGTTGGGCGGCCGGTCGGGTGCGTATTTACGCCACCAGTGTGGACGGCGGGAAGACCGGGAGCGTGGTGGTGACGGTGAAGGCGGTGGCGGACTCGCGTTGCGCGTGGACCGGCGCGGCGCGGGCGGTGCGGATCGGGATCGGGGCGCAGCGGGCGTGGTTCTGTTCGCGGGGGCGGCTGGTGCGGGTTTCTGCGGTGACGACAGGGGCGTCGGCTCACGGGGACGGGACGCCGACGGGGACGTTCCGGGTGGTTTGGAAGGTGCGGAACACGGTGTTGTATCCGTCGACCGGTGGGGCGTATCCGGTGAAGTATTGGATGGCGTTCATCGGGAATATGTATGGGATTCATGATTCGCCGTGGCAGTCGTTCCCGTATGGGAGCCAGTTGTATAAGACGCGCGGGTCGCATGGGTGTGTGCATGTTCCGGGGTATGTCATGGCTTGGTTGTTCTCTTGGGCGCCGGTCGGGACCCCGATCCGCATCACCGCCTAACCGTGTGGCGGGGAAGGCGGCTGGGTCGGTGACGGTCACGGCGACCGCCGGTGGGAAGTCGGGGACGGCGAGGGTGGCGGTTGGGGCGGCGTCGGCGTTGGCTGGGTCGATGGGGATCCCGAATCCGTTGGGTCAGGGCATAGCGGTGGTAGTGAGGGGGATGGTCACGTCGAATCGGAGCCCCTTTATGGGTCGGATGCTTCACCGTCCGATTACGTCGAGTGGTGTGCAGCGCTCGCCGACTGGTGCAAGGCCACCGGCAACAGCACAGCCGAAGCCAGCACCCTGTGGCCGTATCCGTGGTGGGATGCCGATCTAGTCAGTGCTGACTACAGGTGCCGGGTTCACGGTGTAGGTGGCGGGCCGTGCCGTCACGACTGGGTGGCGTCTGAGTATGCGGCCCGACGTGCACAGCGCGCCCGGTTGTCCACAGGCCCGGCGAAATCGCCACGTCGGCAGGTAACCCGATGGGATGATTCGTCCGCGCCGTCCTTCCGACTGCAAGGTCGCAGCACATCCAGGCTGCGGCCTCGCTGAGGAAGGGAGGTGGGAATGGCCAAGGTCGAATGGCCGGGCGGACCGTCGTCTGACCGAGTTGCGCGCCTGCTCTTTGCTGTCGCGCAACTCGTGTCAGCGATCGTGTTGCTCATCCAGACCCTTCGGGGTTGGTAGGCCACTCCGGGGCAGGCTCTGGGGTCCAATCCCGGGGCCTGCCCCCCAATAGTCCCACGGCCCCACCAACCCCCGCAACAGCGCGGCCAGCGCACAACCGCCACACCCACACGCCACAACCGCCGCAAGGCCAACACGAGCGCCGCTGGGACCATCCGCAGCTGGGCGACCGGGGACGGTGTCGCGAGCGGGCACGGCCCATCCGCAGTCCTGTGTAGCGTGATCGACATGAGTTCCCGTCTGATTCTGTTGCCGGCGGTGGACGTGTCCGGTGGCGCGGCGGTGCGGCTGGTGCAAGGCGCGGCCGGCACCGAGACGCGCTACGGCGATCCGGTCGCGGCGGCGTTGTCCTGGCAGCGCGACGGCGCGCAGTGGGTGCACCTGGTCGATCTGGACGCGGCGTTCGGCCGGGGCGACAACCGCGAACTGATCGCCGAAGTGGTGCGCGAGCTGGACGTGGCGGTGGAGCTATCCGGCGGCATCCGCGACGACGCCTCGCTCCGAGCCGCGCTGGCCGCCGGCGCGGCGCGGGTGAACCTCGGCACCGCCGCACTGGAGTCGCCGGACTGGGTGCGCGCCGCGATCGCCGAGCACGGCGAGCGGGTCGCCGTCGGGTTGGATGTGCGCGGGCAGACCCTGGCGGCGCGTGGCTGGACGCGCGACGGGGGCGACCTCTGGCAGACCCTCGCCCGCCTGGACGCCGACGGTTGCGCGCGCTACGTGGTCACCGATGTGCGCCGCGACGGCACCCTTACCGGGCCGAACCTGGAGCTGCTGCGCGCGGTGTGCGCCGCCACCCCCGCCGAAGTGGTGGCCAGCGGCGGGGTCTCCTCGCTGGACGATCTGCGCGCCATCGCGGCCCTCGGCGCGGTCGAGGGCGCCATCGTCGGCAAGGCGCTGTACGCGGGAGCGTTCACCCTGTCCGAGGCGCTCGCGGCGGTGAGCTGAATGGCGGCAGAAGCGATGGGCACGGCTGAGCATACTGAGTATGCACCGGATGCCAGGGTGGTGCGAGGCGCTCGGGCGGCGCGTGCCGTCGGGGTCGCGCGAGGCGCTGGGGCGGCGCTCGCATGACGCTCGCGGCGCGCGTCATCCCGTGCCTGGACGTGGACGCCGGCCGGGTGGTGAAGGGCGTCAACTTCACCGGCCTGCGCGACGCCGGGGACCCGGTCGAGCTGGCCCGCCGTTACGACGCCGAGGGGGCCGACGAGCTGACCTTCCTGGACATCACCGCGTCCTCGGCGGGCCGCGAGACCACCTATGACGTCGTGCGTCGGACTGCCGAGGCGGTGTTCATCCCGCTCACCGTCGGCGGCGGGGTGCGCGCCGTCGCCGACGTGGACGCGCTGTTGCGCGCCGGCGCGGACAAGGTCGGGGTGAACACCGCCGCGATCGCCCGTCCGGCGCTGCTGGCCGAGATCGCGCGGCGGTTCGGCCGGCAGGTGCTGGTGCTGTCCGTGGACGCCCGCCGCGCGAACGGCCCGCGCAGCGGCTTCGAGGTGACCACGCACGGGGGCCGGACCGGCACCGGCATCGACGCGGTGGAGTGGGCGTCCCGGGCCGCCGAGCTGGGCGCGGGGGAGATACTGCTGAACTCTATGGACGCCGACGGCACCACCGACGGATTCGACCTGGAGCTGATCCGGCTGGTGCGCGCCGCGGTGCGGGTCCCGCTGATCGCGAGCGGCGGGGCCGGTGTGGTGGAACATTTCCTGCCCGCCGTGCGCGCTGGCGCGGACGCGGTGCTCGCCGCCAGCGTGTTCCATTTCGGGACGCTACGGATCGGGCAGGTCAAGGACGCGCTGGCCGCCGGCGGGGTGGAAGTCCGCCGCTAGTGTCGCCAACCCCGGAAACAACGCGGAGCGCCTAGGCGTTACACAGCTAACACCCAACTGGTGCCAAGTTCTAGCGCAAATGGTGGACACAGCGCAGACCCATGGCGCCCAAAGGAGCAGCAAATAATGAAGACGGTAACAAAGCGGCGTGTGCTGGTAGTGGACGATGAGGACAATGTGACTCATTTGGTCTCTTCCGCGCTGCGATTCGACGGCTTCGACACCGTGACCGCAGACAATGGCCAGTCCGCGCTGGCCGCAGTGGCCGAGCATGACCCGGACCTGGTGATCCTCGACGTGATGATGCCCGGCATGGACGGGCTAGGCGTGCTGGCCAACCTGCGGGCGGCCGGCTCCGGGGTGCCCGTGATCTTCCTGACTGCTCGGGACGCCGCCGCGGACCGGATCGGCGGCCTGCGCGCCGGCGCCGACGACTACGTCGTCAAGCCGTTCAGCGTCGAGGAGCTGCTGGCCCGCGTGCACGCTGTGCTGCGCCGGTCCGTCCCCGACGAGTCGCGCGACGGCGTGCTCAAGGTCGCCGACCTGGAACTCGACGAGAACAGCCATGAGGTGACTCGCGCCGACCACGAGGTGCACCTGACCGCGACCGAGTTCGAGCTGCTGCGCTACCTGATGCGCAACGAGCGGGTGGTGGTCTCCAAGACCCAGATCCTCGACCGGGTGTGGAAGTACGACTTCCAAGGCCAGTCCAACATCGTCGAGCTTTACATCGGCTACCTGCGCAAGAAGGTCGACACCTCCGAACCCAAGCTGATCCACACGGTGCGCGGCGCGGGGTACGTGATCAAGGTTCCGCGCGGGTGAGCGCCACCCGGACCAGCCGCGGGCGCTGACGGGCCGCGCAACGGATGCCAGACCGCGATTCCGTGGCGACCGGATCCGCCCGCGTCGCGGTGGGACCGACGGCCATCCCGCCACCGCGCCACTGGCGGTTCCTGCCGCGCACCATCGCCAGCCGACTGGTGGTCAGCGTCGTCGCATTGGTGCTCGTCCTGGTGGTGGTGATCGGCTCGGTAACCTACTTCGCGCTGCGAAACTTCCTGATGAACCGGTTGGACGAGCAACTCACCGCCACCATCCGCCAGGCGGCGACCCGCGTCGGCACCGGTCCGGACTACTTGGGCAGCCAACCGATCTGGATCACCGCGCTGGACTCGAACGGGAACGTGCTCGGGATCACCGTGGCCAGTGGCGTCGAACCGATGGCGCTGAGCGCCGAGGACCGCGCCCGCCTGACCCAGGAGATCGGCCAGGCGACCACGGTGCGCACCACCGACGGGCACACGCTGCGGGTGTTGTCGGTGGCGGTGACCGCCCGTCCGGGGATGCGCCAGGGGGTGCTGTTGATCGGCCTGTCCACCGACAGCGTGGAGCGGACCGTCCACCAGCTGTTCCTGCTGGAGGTGGGAATCGGGGCTGGGGCGGTGCTGATCTCCTTCCTGGTCACCGCCTACGGCGTGCGCTGGCCGATGCGCCCGCTCTACCGGGTCACCCGCACCGCTCAGGAGGTCAGCGCGGAGCTGTCCCCGGACGGGGCCGGGCTGGACCGCCGGGTGCCGGTGTCCGGCAGCGAGGCCGACACCGAGGCCGGGCAGCTCGCCGAATCGGTGAACACGCTGCTCGCGGTGGTGGAGACCCAGTTCGCGGCCCGGCTGGCCAGCGAGGAGCGGATGCGCCAGTTCCTCGCCGACGCCTCGCATGAGCTGCGCACCCCGCTGACATCGATCCGAGGCTATGCCGAACTGTCCCGGATGCGACGGGCGACCGGCCGGCCCCTCACCGACGGCGACCTCAACGACGCCGACACCCTGGCCCGCATTGAGCACGAGGGCACCCGGATGTCACGGCTGGTCGAGGATCTGCTGCTGCTGGCCCGCTCCGACCAGGGCATGGCGCCGCAGCGCGAGCCGATCGACGTCAGTGAGCTGGTCGACGACGCCGTGGAAGGCTCCCTGGCCGTGCACCCGGACCGGCGGATCGACGTGGTGGTGCCCGCGCCGCTGACGGTGTTCGGCGATCGCGACCAGTTGCTGCGGGTGGTGCGCAACCTGATCACAAACGCAACGGTGCACACCCGGTCGGACGGGCCGATCCGGGTCAGCGCGGTCGCCGAGCGCGCGGGTGCCGAGCGCGCGGGTGCCGAGCGCGCCGCCGACGGGGCAACGATCGTGCTCCGGGTCGACGACTGCGGGCCCGGGCTGCCCCCGGAGCAGGTGGCACACGTCTTCGAACGGTTCTGGCGCGCGGACAAGGCGCGCAGCCGGGCGCGCGGCGGCAGCGGGCTGGGCCTGCCCATCGTGGCCTCAATCGTCGCCGCGCACGGTGGCACGGTGGCCTTCGACAGCGCGGTCGAGACGGGCAGCACAGTGACCGTCCGGCTCCCGGCGAACCCCCCAGCCGTCGGGCCGTGACGCGCGCCACCCGGGCGGCCCGCTGAACGGCGGGGCAGCCCGTCAAGCGGCGCGGCGGCCCGCTGAACGGCGGGGCAGCCCGTCAAGCGGCGCGGCGGCCCGCTGAACGGCGGGGCAGCCCGTCAAGCGGCGCGGC
>WQZC01000138.1 GCA_009780925.1 Actinomycetes bacterium
CTTGGGGGTTTCGTTCACGTACAACTCCCAGGCCGCGGTCCGCAACGGCCTGCTCGGGCAGTACTACGCCGACCCGAACCGGGGGTGGGACTTTGCCACGGCTGGCGCGCCAGCCCTGGTGCGGGTCGATCCGGTGATGGACATGCGGTGGGGCCAGAGCGGATATCCCGCCGTGCCGCCCGGTTTGCCGAAAACCCAGTACCTGGTCCGCTGGACCGGCTACCTCACCTTCCCGGCCACTGGCAGTTACCAGTTGGGTGTCGTGTCAGATGACGGCGCCCGGATCTGGTGGAACAACAACCACAGCACCGCCGTGCTGAACGACTGGTCCAACCACAGCGCGCCAGCCAGTCCGAAATGGTCGACCACGCTGGCCGTGACCGGCGGGGCGCCGACACCGGTCGAGGTTGACTACTACAACGCCACCGGCGCGGGCCAGCTCACCTTGTACGCCCAGTCAGCGGCAAGTGGCGCGACTGCCCTGTCAGCACAGGTTGTGCCCAGCGCCTGGTTGTCGCCGTCGATTTCAGCGTTGCCCACCGGCTGGACGATGTCGCTGCCCGGGGGCGCCGCGGGCTATGCCCGGGCCGAGTTCAGCAACACCACCGCCGTGCTAATCGACGGTGACGGCGCCTCCCACACCTACACCGCCAAGTCCGGCGGCGGCTGGACCCCGCCGGCCGGGGAAGACGGGGTGCTGTTCCAGACCGGCAGCGGGTGGACGTTGCGTGATCCGTCGGGCGCGATCTACACCTTCGGCCCGCAGGGCGACCCGTTGACGGCGACCAGCGCATTGGACACGCTGCACCCGGCCGCGGCGGCCTACGGCTACGACACCACGGTGAACCCGCCTCGGGTGGACACGATCACCGACCCGGTCTCGAACCAGTCGATCACCCTGTATTACGGGACCGACGCCCACTGCGGCACCCCGCCAGCGGGATACGACACGCAAGTCGCGGCGAACCTGTTGTGCGGTATCAGCTACTGGGACGGCGCCCAAACCCTGCTGTACTACGCCGGCGGGTTCCTGTCGGCGATCGTCGATCCGGGCAATGAGGTCACCCAGTTCGGCTACACCGGCGGTCTGCTGTCCGACCTGCGCTCTCCGCTGGCGGTGGACTGGGTGAACGTCGACCCGGCCGCGCGTGCGGGCGCGCCGGTCATCACACACATCGATTACGCCTGGGTCCAGCCGCCGGACGCGGGGGCGGCCAACCTCCGCCCGGCGTTCACCCCAGCATCCAGCCCGTTGCCCGTCGGCGCGGTGCCACTCGCGACCGGGGTCACCGCCCCGTCGCCGGACGGCACCACCACCACGGCCCGTGAGCAGCACACATACACCTATGTCGGATTGAACGAAACCCAGGTCCACGCGGCTGGTCTGGCCACCGCCGTGGACACCGACGTCACCTACGACACGGCCGGCCGGACGCTGACCAACACCACCGCGACCGGGCAGAGCACCACCACAGTCTGGGACGCCGGCGGCCAGGACCTGCCCGTGTCGGTTGTCGATTCGGCCGGGCGGGAAACCAGCACCATCTACGACTGGGCCAACCGGGCCACCGACTCCTATGGCCCAGCCCCGGCGGCGTGTTTCCAGGCCAACGGCCTGCCTGTCGCGGCACCGCCGGCGTCGTGTGGGCAGATCCCGCACTCCCACACCGGGTACGACACCGACACTGCCGGGGCCCGCCTGGCGGGCCTGGAAACCGCTATTTGGGCCAATCCCGACGAGTCTGGCGTCCCGACCAACCGGCTCACCGCGCAACCGCAAACCAGCGCCTGGACCACTGAGCAGGCCGCCGCGCTGTCCTCTGCCGGGCAGTCGGCCCAGTACACCGGTGAAATCGCGCTGGCGGCGGGCAGCTACACGTTCAGCGCCACCGTCGGCGACAAGGTCAATGACGGGGTCCGGGTCTATGTGGACAACGCCGAAGTGCTCGACCGGTGGGACACCGTCCAGCAGGCCGTCCTGACCGACCAGCCGACCGGCTTCTGGCGCCTGGCCGACGCCGCCGGGTCCACCGCCGCGGCCAACCAGGTCTCAGGCGGTAGCGCTGGCACCGCGACGAGCGTCACGTTCGGCGCCACCGGGCCGGGCCCGGTCGACACCGCGACCGCGGCCACGTTCAACGGAACCTCCAGCAAGATCAGCGTCCCGAGCGCGGCAGCCCCCACCGGGGCTGGCGCGGTCACCGTAGCGGCGTGGATCAAGACCGGCGCCACGACGGCGTACCAGATGATCGCGACCAAGGACACCGCCAACGGCGCTACCAACAACCCCTATGAACTGCGACTGGACACCAGCGGGCACCTGCAATTCCTGCAAGCCGACGGCACCACGCATTACACCGCCACCTCCACCGGGGTGATCTCCACCGGCACGTGGCATCAGGTCGCGGCGACCAAGACCGCCGACGGCGCGGTCAACCTATACATCGACGGCGCGCTCGACTCGGCCAACGCGACGTTCCCCACCGCCATCCCGACCAACACCCTGCCCCTGCTCATCGGCGCCCGCGCGGACGGAAGCTACTACTTCAACGGGCAGATCGCCGACGTGGCCGCCTACCCGACCGCGCTGACCGACACCCAAATCGCCGACCAGCACCAAGGCGGCACCGCCAAACTCGCCGGCGCCACCACCGCGACGTTCACCGCCCTCGCCACCCCGGTCGACACCGGCTCGGTGCCCACCCCACCCGCGGCGACCCCGCAACCGATCCGGATCGACTACCGCAACCCAGTCGCGATCGCAAACCTGACCGTCACCGCGACCAACACCTCAACCAACGAAGTCACCACGCTGACCGGCGCGGTGCTCGATCCCCGCTACGGCCTGGCCACCTACAGCGTGACCGACGACGCCGGCGGCATACCGTCGGGCGCGGAAACCGCAGCGACCAGCTACAGCGGCAGCGGCCTGGACCCGGTTTACGGCCTGGCGACTGACCGCGTCATCGACCCAGGGGGCGCGGGTCACCTCAATCTCGACACCAAGACCAGCTACGAGACCCCCGGCACCGGCTACCTACGACAAACCGGCACCGCCCTGCCTTCAGCAGCCATTACCGACAGCGCCCAGGCTCACACGATGGCCTACTACGGCGACACCGAGGCGCGGGCCAACCCATGCCCTGGCGGTGGCACGGCCAACCAGGCCGGTCTGGTGCGACTCACCACCGAGCCCGCCCCAGCCATCGGACCCGCCGTCTCCGCCGAAGCGGTCTACAACTCTGCGGGGCAGATCGTCGCCGCCCGAAACCCCGCCGACGGCGACTCTTGGACTTGCACTAGCTACGACGATCGCGGCCGCGTCACCCAAGTCGCGGTGCCTGCGCTGAACGGTGCCGCGGCGCGCACCATCACCACTGACTGGGCCGTCGGTGGTGATCCGCTGACCAGCACGGTCACCGACTCGCAGGGCGCCATCACCACCCGCGTCGACCTGCTCGGCCGCACCGTGTCCTACACCGACACCACCGGCACCACCACGACCACCAGTTACGACCAGGCCGGCCGGGCCACCACAGCCACCATCACCACCAAGACTGGGCAAACCTCGACCACCGCTGTCGCCTACCTCGACGACGGGCGGATCGCCTCAGTGGCCCTCGACGGCGAACCCGCCGCCATCCCGGTCTACGACGAAGCCGGCCAGCTCGCCTCCGTCGCCTACCCATCCGGCGGCGCCAAGAGCAGCGGCCTCGACGCCATCCGCCGCGGCCCATCCGGGCAGACCCAGGCCATCACCTTCGCGCTGCCCGCCGGGGACACCGTCACCGACACCGCGACCATCTCGCAGGCCGGACGCGTCACCGCTGACGCCACCACCCACGACGGCACGACCGTCAGCAGCTGGACGTACAGCTACGACAACGCCGGCCGGCTCACCACGGCGTCTCTGGCCGCCGCCGGCGCCAGGCCGAGCGCCGACTACAGCTACTCCTACGCGCCGGCAGGCGGCTGCGGCGCCGACCCCGCCGCCGGCCAGGACTCCGCCCGCACCACGGCCAGCGTCGCCATCGGCGCCGCCGCGCCACAAACCACGACAAGCTGCACCGACTACGCCTCCCGCCTGACCTCGACCACCGGCGCCGGCGCGATCCCGGCCAGCCAGATCACCTACGACACCCACGGCGACCTGACCCGGCTCGGCGGCCAAACGTTCAGCTACGACGCCTCCGACCGGGTCATCGGCACAACGATCACCGGCGCGGCCGCCCAGGCCATCGAATACACCCTCGATTCGGCGGGACGGCTCGTCACCCGTGCCGCGACCGGCACCGGACCAGGCGCCGAGACCGACACCACCACCTACGCCTACACCAGCGCCACGGACAACCCCGGCCTGCAACTCACCCCCGGCGGCGCGATCGGCGAACGGTACGTGTCGCTGCCCGGCGGCGTCCTGCTGACCAAGCGCTACGCCAGCACCGGGGACGACAGCTACGCCTACCCCAACCTCCACGGCGACATCATCGCCACCGCCGACGCAGCCGGAACCTCCGCCGCCACCACGTACCTGTATGACCCATACGGCCAACCCATCGACCCCGCCACCGCCGACACCGACCCCACCGCCGCGCCGAAGACCCGCGCTAACGGACCCACCGACGCCTGGCAAGGCCAAAACCAACGCGGCTACGAGAACACCGCCGGCGCCAACTACACCTTCATGGGCGCCCGCGTCTACCTACCCGGCTACGGCCAATTCACCAGCCCGGACCCCAAATACGGCGGCAACCAAAACCCCTACACCTACCCAGTCGACCCAATCAACTACGCCGACCTGACCGGCCAATGGGGATTCCACATCCACTGGGGATCCGTCCTCAAAGTCGTCGCCGTCGTCGCGGTGGTAGCCGTAGTCGCCGTCGCCACAGTCGCCGTGGTGGCCGCCCTCCCAGAAGTCGCCGCCTTCGGCGGCTTCCTCGCCGAGGACTCCGCCCTCGCCGAAGGCGGCGCCCTCGCCGCCGGCGAAGCCGCATCAGAAGGCGCCGGAGCCGCCTCCGAAGAGGCCGCACAAGCGTCCATCGACGCAGCGAACGCCCGCGAAGCCGTGATAAGAACAAGTGAAGACCTGCGAGCACAGGGTGAGGCTGAGGCGGAAGCGGCCAAAGCGGTCGTGGGCACCGCACGGAGCGGGTCAGATATCGCCACAAACCCCACAGTTGCCACTGACCCGTCCGCTGTTCTGGCGATTGCCGCAGCCGCAGCGGCAGCCATCAAAGCCGCCGACAAATTGCGGCACAAGTACGGCATCGGGCCGTGACACCTGTGGAACCGGCGAACCAGGGAATCCCTGAACTGCAGCGCTCGGAGTGGATGGTTGCCGTGGACATGATTATGGTGGCTCGTCCGCCGCGCCGATTTGCCAAGTTTATGCTCACAAGCATCCTGTCCCAATGCCACGTAGCTTAAGTTGATGTTGGTGTGTGCGGCGTGTCGTGGCTGGTGTGGCGGGTGGTGCTGGTGTGATCGTGGGTCGTGACTTCTGCTGTGGTGGCGACTGCTGATCAGGTGACGGTCGGGATGCTGGTGGGGGCGGTGGGCCGGGATGTGGTGGATGAGGCGGTGGCGGTGTGTGGGGTGCGGGAGCGGCGCCGGGATGGGAAGTTGCCGGCGCATGTGGTGGCGTATCTGACGTTGGCGCTGTCGCTGTTCGCTGATGACGGTTATGAGGAGGTCGCGGCCAAGGTCACCGGGTCGTTGGACCGGTTCGGTTGCTGGGACGCCTCGTGGACGGTTCCGACGGCTTCGGCGATCACCCAGGCCCGCAAACGGCTCGGGCCGGGGGTGATGGAGGAGGTCTTCGAGCGGTCCTGCGGCCCGGTCGCCGGTGAGGCCTCGGACATGCCCGGGGTGTTCGCGTCGGGCACTGCGCGGGGGTCGTTCCTACGCGGGTGGCGGCTGTTGGCGATCGATGGGTTCGAGTTGGATGTGCCCGACAGCCCGGCCAACGCCGCCGAGTTCGGTTACGCGGGGTCGGGTGAGAATCGTTCGGCGTTCCCGAAGGCGCGGGTGGTGGCGATGTCCGAGTGCGGCACCCATGCGTTCCTGGCCGCCCAGATCGGCCCGTACCGGGTCGGGGAGAAGACGTTGGCGCAGCGGCTATACCCCAGGCTGCGCCGTGACGAGCTGCTGACAGCGGACCGGGGGTTCTACTCCTGGACGGCGTGGGACACCGCCGCCCAGGCCGGCGCCGCGCTGTTGTGGCGTGCCCCCACCGGGCTGCGGCTGCCAGTGGTGGAAGTTCTGCCCGACGGGACCTATCTCAGCGTCGTGATGGACTCGGCGGTGCGCGGCAGGCGACGGGACGGCATCATCGCCGCCGCGAGCGCCGGGGGCGAGTTCGACCAGGCCCCCGGGGCGGTCAACGAGTCCGGCTGGCCGCTGGCCCGGCTCGTGCGGGTCATCGAGTACGACTCACCCGACCGCGACGGCGGCGGGACCGGGGAGGTCATCACCCTGATCAGCACCATCACCGACCCCGACCAAGCCCGCGCCGACGAACTGGCCGCCGCCTACCACCAACGATGGGAGCAAGAAACCGGCCACGACCAGCTGAAAACCCACCTGCGCGGCCCCGGGAAAGTCCTGCGCTCGAAACTGCCCGTCCTGGTTCATCAGGAGATCTGGGCCTACCTGATCGTCCACCACGCCATCACCGCCCTGATCGCCAGAGCGTCCGCCGCCGCCGACCTGGACCCCGACCGGATATCGTTCACCAAGGCCCTGCGCCTGATCCGCCGAACCGCCACCGGGACGGCGGCCATTCCCCCCTGAGGACTGGGCCACGAAACTACCCGGACACCTCACCCAACTCGCCCGTCTCCTAATCCCCGAGCGCCGCCACCGGACCAGCCCACGCGCCATCAAACGCGCCCGCCACAACAACTACCGAATCAAGAAACCAGGCGAACCAGCCAGCACCCGCCACACCACCAGACCAACCATCAACATCCGCGCCTTCAACCCCAAAACAGCATGATCAACTTACGCTACGCGGCATTGGGTCATCAGGGAGTACCGCTCGGTGGATGCTGAGTGCAGCCAGTGCAGTTTCCCGCCGACGCGGAACCCGGTCTCGTCGAAATGGGCCAGCGGCTCGGCGGCGATCCGTGCTTTGAGTCGGGC
>WQZC01000139.1 GCA_009780925.1 Actinomycetes bacterium
CGGCTGAGGCGGGGTTGCTCGCGGATGCGGATGCCGCCGCGCTGGCCGCCGCGTGGCGGTTCGCCACCAAGGCGCGCAACGCGATCATGCTGGTGCGCGACAAAGCCGACGACCAATTGCCCACGCAAGGCGCCGTGCTGGTGGCGGTCGGCCGCGCGCTGGGCTATCCCGCCGGGTTCGACCCCGGCCGGTTGGTGGATGACTACCTGCGCGTCGCGCGCCGCGCCCGCCGGGTCGTGGAGCGCGTCTTCTACGGTTGAGCGCCTGGTCAGCGGGCAAAGCGGTGGGGATCGGCTCCAGGGGTGGGAGCCGATCCGGATGAGTGACCCCAGCCCCGATCAGCACTGAGTAGATCATTGGCAGCGCGGTCGCGACGAGAGCGACGCGGGCGTCGGGACGTTCGACATTCAGCCGCTGGAGGGTGGCCGCGAGCAGGCTCAGCCTGGCGCTCACTCCGGCGGCGCCAACCCGACCACGGAACTCCAACTCGGCCAGCATTGGCCGCCAACGAGCCATCGGCCCTTCCCAGCCGACCATGAGCGGCGGCTGATGTCCAGCGCCGGGGCGGTAGATGTTGTGGCCCACGCTCTGTGCATCCTTATATTTCTTTATAGAACAGGGGCTATACAAAGAAATTCAACAGCGGCGACGAATCTGAGGGCATCGTTGGCGTCGCCTCCGACGCCGGGTGACCCGGCGTGCGGCGGACGGCTGCGGGGCCGGCCGCCGCTCCCGGGACCAGTAGTGATCAGCGCAGCAGCGCGGCGAGGTCGTCTTGGTAGGGGAAGGAACCGGGCGCGTAGTCGCACCACGGCTCCTCGGCGAACGGGTCGCCGGTCACCGCGTACGCCCGCGACCGCGACCCGCCGCACACCCCGGCGAACTCGCAGGCCCCACACCTTCCGCCCAGCCGACGTGGGTCGCGCAGCGCGGTGAACAGCTCGGACTCGCGGTAGATCTGGGGCAGCGGTGTCTCGCGCACGTTGCCCGCCGGGGTCGGTAGGAACCCGCTCGGGTGCACCGCGCCGCGATGGGAGATGAACACGAAGCCCCGCCCGGCGTTGACGTCCATCGGCGCGCGCCGCCGGCGCTCCTGCCCGCTCAGCAGGCCCAGCTCGTCCGCTCGCCGCCGCAGGGTTTGGTACAGCTCGCCCAACCCGAGCACCGCCACGGGATCCTCGCCGCGCGCGGCCAGGATCTGCCGCTGCAACACGACGCGGCGGAAGTGGTGGGTCTCGGTGGTCTTGGTCGGCAGCGCGGTGCCCATGTCGTAAAGCCAATTGAGGATGTCCTCGACCTCATCCGGCGACAGCGAGCCGAGCTCGGCGCCGCGGCCGGTCGGCACCAGGAAGAAGCCGCTCCAAGTCAGCGCCCCCATCCGCTGCACCAGCGCCGCGATGTTCGGCAGGTCGAGCAGGTTGTGCCGGGTGACGGTGGTGTTGATCTGCACGCGCAGCCCGATCTCGCGCGCCGCCCGCCAACCCGCCAGCGTCAGGTCGAAAACCCCCTCCACCCGGCGGAAGCTGTCATGCACTTGCGCCGTCGAGCCGTCCAAGGACAGCGAGATCGCCCGCGCCCCGGCCTCGTGCAGCCCGGCCAGCGCGTCCGCGGTGAGGGTGGGGGTGCCGGATGGGGAGACCGCGACCGGGAGCCCGGCGGCAGTGCCGGCGCGCACCAGCTCGACCAGATCGGGGCGCTGGAACGGGTCGCCGCCGGTGATGATGAAAAGCGGTGGCGGCGCGCCGAACGAGGCGACCTGCCCCATCAGCTCGACCGCCTCGGCGGTGGTCAACTCGCCCGGATCGCGGTGGTGCTGCGCGCTGGCGCGGCAGTGCACGCACGCCAGCGGGCAAGCCTGAGTGGATTCCCAAATGACGATGAACGGGCGCTCGCCGGCGTCGCTGTGTTGATGCCGGACGACGGGTCGTGGCGCCATCAGCCGACCGGGGCCACGGCGAAGCGCCAAGTATCCGGCCCGGCCTGAAGGCAGGTCCAGGCGAACCGACCCGGCCAGATCAGCGCTGCCTGCTCGCGCATCGGCGCCGGGTCGTGCGGGGCGACGATCACCAGCGCCTGACCGACCCGCAGCGCGTCCAGCTTGGCCAGGATGATCTCGTGCCGGCGTGCGTCGGGAAGCGCGCGTGGGTCGAGTTCCTCGGTCACCTCGAGCTCCTCGGTCAGCGTGGCGGTCACCGACGAGTCGGCGCCGCCGCGCGCCGCGCCCGAGTGGCCGCCGCAACCGCAGCCGCCGCCGGCCTGGCCGCCGTGCCCATGGCCATGCCCGCCGCACCCGCACCCTTCGCCACCGTCGTGTCCGTGCCCAGCGCCGTGTCCGTGTCCGTGTCCGCCGCAACCGCAACCGCCGCCGTACCCGGCGCCATGGCCGCGGCTCGCCGCGACCACTGAATCGTTCGAGGAGGTTTCCATACCGTGCTCAGCCATGCCGTAGTTTTACCTCGCCATTCGCGAACAGCGCAAGGCGAACGAGACGAGAGGGCGCCCGCTCATGCCTACCAACCCACTGGCCCAGCTGCTCACCGATGACCATCAGGCGATCGACGAAGTCATCGACGCGTTCCTCGCCGACCCAAGCGGGGTGGCGCGCGCCACCGCGCCGATGCGCGCGGCGATCACCGGGTTGCGCCGGCACATCTACCTGGAAGAGGAGATCATCTTCCCGGCGTTGCCCGATGCCCGACTCGCCGCCCCGGTCATGGTCATGGAGCGCGAGCACGCCCAGATCTGGCAGACCCTCGCGGCGCTGGAGCGGGAGATCGAGGCCCGGTCCGGCGGCGGGGTGCCCGCGACCGAGCACGCCAAGGCGCTGCGCGCCGTCCTGGAACAGCACAACTTCAAGGAGGAGCGAGTCGTGTACGCGGCGTTCGAGGCCATACCGGAGCAGACCGCGCGGCGGATCGGCGCGCTCGTCGCTGCGACGGCGGCCGCGCCGGACGGCTGGGTGTGCCGGTTGGCGCGCGGCTGACGCGACCGGCGCTCGGGGAGCCCCCTGAGATTTCCCTTAGCC
The DNA here is from genome assembly GCA_009780925.1 of Actinomycetes bacterium. Lineage (GTDB taxonomy): Bacteria > Actinomycetota > Actinomycetes > Mycobacteriales > Jatrophihabitantaceae > WQZC01. The sequence continues at coordinate 3,026 of WQZC01000139.1, forward strand.
GACCAGTATTTTGCGCTCAAGTGGCCCTCCGCAGGCCCTGAGAGCGGTAGCCTAAATCCGTCAGGCAACGAGCGACTACAGGGTGGAGCAAGTATGATTGAGGCGCGGCATTTAACCAAACGGTACGGTGACCGACTCGCCGTCGATGATGTTAGTTTCGTCGTTCAGCCGGGCACCGTGACCGGTTTTCTCGGTCCGAACGGCGCTGGAAAATCAACCACTATGCGATTGATTGTCGGGTTGAATCGGCCCACTGCGGGCACGGTCACCGTAAATGGCAAGGCGTTTGTGTCGCATCCGGCTCCGTTATCGCAGGTCGGCGCGTTGTTGGACGCCAAGGCGATTCACCCCGGACGCACCGCGTTCAGTCATTTGTATGGGCTGGCGCTCACTTGCGGACTGCCCAAACGGCGGGTGCGCGAGGTGCTGGAATTCACTGGGTTATCCGAGGTGGCGAACAAGCGGTTCGGCGGATTCTCGCTCGGCATGGGGCAGCGACTCGGTATCGCGACCGCGCTGCTCGGCGACCCGGACACCTATTTGTTCGATGAGCCGGTCAATGGGCTGGACCCCGATGGGGTGATGTGGGTGCGCGGGTTCGTCAAACAGCTCGCCGCCGATGGGAAATGCGTGTTCTTGTCGTCGCACTTGATGAGTGAGATGGAGCTGACCGCCGATCATCTGATTGTCATCGGGCGCGGACGGATTCTCGCGCAAGGCCCGTTGCGCGAGGTGGTGGCCTCGGCTGGGCGCTCGTCGGTTCGGGTGCGCACCCCGCAGGCCGCCGCGCTGACGCAGGCGGTGCGGGCGCGGCTGGCCGGGGCCGAAGTGACCGCGCTGACCGAGCCGCGCGTCGACGACGCCGAGGCGCTGGCGATCACCGGCACGGATATCAAGGACATCGGGCGGCTCATCGCCGCCCAAGGAATTGTGGTGTACGAGCTGAGCCCGCAACGGGCGTCGCTGGAGGACGCGTATCTGGCGCTCACCGGCGACGAGGTGGAATACCGTTCGCAGAGCCTGGGGGAGAGCGGTCAGCCAGTGCGAGAACAACCTGATGGCGGCGCGCCTGACGGCCACGGAAAAGGGGGTGTGGCATGACGCGGGCGATGGCCCAGGAGGCCGTGCCCGCCGCGCGGCCCGTGGTCGAGGTGAAGCCGGTGACCTTCGCCCGGCAGGTCCGCTCCGAATGGCACAAGATGTGGGCGTTGCGGTCCACCTGGCTGATCGTGGCGATCGTCGTCGTGGTCATGGCTTTGTTCTCCTCTTTGCTCGCGCATTTCGCGTTCGACCCAAACAGCGTGGATCCGCAACGGGAAATGGTCCCGGTGGACGCGTTGACCCGGGGGGTCAGTTTCGCCACGGTGGCGCTCGCCTCTTTCGCCTGCATGCTGATAACTGGCGAGTACTCGTCGGGACTGATTCGCGCGACCTTGACCGCGCAACCGCGGCGCGGTGTGGTGTTCGCGGCCAAAGCGGCCGTGGCGGTGGCATTCGCGATCATCATCGCGGTTCTTTGCGACGTGATTTCCTATTTCATGTCCATGCCTTTCTTCCGCAGCCCGTACAGTGTGTCCCTCAGTCAATGGTCAGATTTTCGCCCGCTGCTCGGGGTCGCGCTTTTCCTGCCGGTGTGGGCGCTGTTGTCGCTGTCCGTGGGCGTGTTGCTGCGCAGCACAGCGGGCGCGATTTCGGCGCTATTGTGCTGGGTCCTGGTCGTGGAGAATTTGATCGGCGGCATTCCCTGGCATTTCTTGCAGCACGACATCCACCCGTATCTACCCGGTCAGACCAGCGGCCTGATCTACATGTCCGATCCATTGCGGGTGGCGACCGGTGAGGGCATGGTGATGAACAATGTTTGGGCGGCGTACGGGATCAGTTGGGTGTGGGTCGTGGTCGTGGTCAGCGCGGCGGTGGTCGTGTTCCGGCGGCGCGACGTCTGACCGGCGAGTCGGGCGCGTCGGCGGCGGCGCGATCGGCGGCGGCTGGGTCCCTCATCCAGACTCCCACCAGCTCGGGCCGGCGCGCGGTGCCGGCGCGCTCGCGGGTCGGCGTCGGAATGTGCGCCGGCCGGCCGGACAGCAGCCATTGCGCGCCGAACCCGGCGGCCGCCGCGACCGCCCCGGCGATGGCGTCGATCATGAAGTGGTTCGCCGTTCCGATGATGACGATCAGGGTGCAGATGGGGTAGGCCACCCCGAGCGACCGGACCCACAGCCGGCGCGCGCAGAAGTAGATGGCGGCCCCGCACCAAACCGACCAGGCCAGGTGCAGGCTGGGCATTGCCGCGTACTGGTTGGTGTGCTCGGCGATGGCCGGGTCGGCCAGCGAGCCCCAAGTGTGGAAGGTGTACAGGGTGTCGACGTACCCGTATTGCGGCAGCAGCCGCGGCGGCGCCAGCGGGTAGAGGAAGAACCCGGCCAGCCCGATGAGCGTGGTGGCGAACAGCGCGGTGCGCATCCGGCGGTAGATGCGCGACCGGCGGACGAACAGCCACACCAGCACGCCGAGGGTCACCGCGAAGTGCAGGGTGGCGTAGTAGTAGTTCATGATCTGCGCGAGCCATTCGCGATGCGCCACGAGATGGTTCAGCCAGAGCTCGATGTCGATGTGGACCTGATCTTGGAACCACTCGACGCTGCGGGCGTGGCGCAGGGCGATGCTTGGCTGGTTCGGAACCCAATTGCGAGCGGCGCGGTACAGGTAGTAGCCGACCGCGATGAGGACGAGCTCCTGCCACAGTCGGGGCGCGCGATCCGCGGCCAGGTACTGGCACAGTCGTCCTTGACGGGGTCGCGCGGGCGGCGCGGATGGGGCCGAATCAGCCTCGTCACGCGCCACGCTCACACCACTCATAATCCCATGTCGGGGTGGGATTCGCCCGTTTGCGTCCTGACCCAGTTCCGGTCGCGGTCGGTCCCGGCTCGTCTTATTGCGGTGATTGCACCGCTTTGGCGAGCCATCGCGAACCGATGCGCCTGCCGAGCCGGCGCAGCAGCGGGCCGGGCGCGGCGAGGCAGCGCGACAGCTCCGGCTCGATGTCGGTCAGCGCGTGCACGGCCGCGATGCCGAGCGCGGCGAGCGCGTCGGCCGCCAGGACGCACTGCCCGCAGACCGCGACCACGGGGACCCCTGCCGCGCGCGCCGCGGCGGCCACCCCGGCCGGCGCTTTGCCGCGCCCCGTCTGGTCGTCCAGGCGGCCCTCGCCGGTGATGACCAGCTCCGCGCCGGGCAGCGCGTCGGCGAACCCGACCAGCTCGAGCACCACCGCGACGCCCGGCCTGCGGATGGCGCCGAGCGCGGTGAGCGCCGCGTAGCCCACCCCGCCGGCCGCGCCCGCGCCCGGGGCGTCAACCGCGCTCGGGTCGATGAGTTCGGCGAGCCGGCGCAACCCGGCTTCGAGCCGCTCCACGGTCGCGGCGTCGGCCCCCTTCTGCGGCCCGTACACCGCCGCCGCGCCGTGCGGGCCGAGCAGCGGGTTGTCGACGTCGCTGGCCGACACGACTCGGGTGTCGGCCAGCCGGCGGTCCAGGCCGCCCAGTTCGACTCGCGCCAGCTCCGACAGCGGGCCGCCCCCGGCCGGCAGGTCGGCGCCGTCGCGGTCGAGCAGGCGCGCGCCGAGCGCCTGCAGCAGGCCGGCGCCGCCGTCGGTGCAGGCGCTGCCGCCCACTCCGAGCACGATCTCCCGTGCCCCGGTGTCCAGCGCGGCGCGGATCAGCTCGCCGGCGCCGCGGCTGGTCGCGCCGAGCGGGTCGAGGCGGTCACCGGCCAGCGCCAGCCCGGACGCGGCGGCCAGCTCCACCACCGCGGTGCCGCCGCGCGCCGCGATGGCGGCCGCCACCGGGCGACCGTTCGGCCCGGTAGCGGTCACCGGGAGCCGCCGGAACCCGGCGGCCACGGCCGCGTCCAAGGTTCCTTCGCCGCCGTCGGCGATCGGCAGCGCGACCGTTTCGGCCTCAGGCGCCGCCGCGCGCAGACCGGCGGAGACATGCGTGGCCACGGCGGCGGCGCTGAGCGTCCCCTTGAACTTGTCGGGGGCGATCAGCACGCGCGAGCTCACCGGGCCAACATAGCGGCGCGTGCCGCCACCACGGCCGGCCAGCGCTTGATCA
>WQZC01000140.1 GCA_009780925.1 Actinomycetes bacterium
CGCCGTCCAGCGACTGACGGCACTTCCCGGAATCATCCGAGGATTCTTCCAAGACCCGGAACTAAGCTATATCACTACAGTCCAGTGACACAATACCGGGTTAGTATCAGCATCAACGCATCAAACGAAGGCCCCAACGAGCAGTCACCCAGAACTCGCCCCCTGGAAGAACCCGACGTCAAGGACCCTCCCATCCCGCCGGTCGCCGGTGAGCGCGGACCAAGTCTCGCCACCGCCAGGGGCGACGGGTTCCCCACTAGAGGACCGGGCGGCAGCGCGCACCGACACGTCGGGGGTCGCCCCGCCACCATGCGCGAAGCGGCCCGACCCGTCGGCTAACCGACACGTAAGTTAGTGTTTACTAAGTTATCAAGTGGATAGCCCGAGAGGAGATGACATGGAAGAAGCGCCGTTCGTGTTCGGACGCACCGCCAGCCGAGCCGATTTCGCCGACCGCGACGCCGAGCGCGCCCGGCTCATCGGCAACTTCAACTCCGGCGTCAACACTGTGATCATCTCGCCGAGGCGCTGGGGCAAATCGTCGCTGGTCAACATCGCCGCGCAGGACGCGGTTGAGCAGGTGGCCAAGTTGAGGACCTGCCGGATCGACGTGTTCAACGCGCGCACGGAGACCGACTTCTACGCACAACTCGCCAAGGGCGTACTGCGGGCAACCTCTACCAGGTGGGAGGAATGGGCCGAAGCGGCGAGCCGGTTCCTGACCCACTTCCGCCCCAAGATCTCCTTCTCCGCTGACCCCAGCGCCGAGGTCACCCTTGACCTCGACTGGGAGGAAGCCCGGCGCAGCCCCGCCGAGATTCTCGACTTGGCCGAGAACATCGCCACCGCGAAGAAACTCAAGCTGGCGGTGTGCGTCGACGAGTTCCAGTCCATCGCGGACTATGCCGACACACTCGCCGTCCAGCGCACGTTGCGCGCGCACTGGCAACAGCACCAACACGTCAGCTATTGCCTGTTCGGCAGCAAGCAGCACATGCTCACCGGCATCTTTTCCAACCCATCGATGCCGTTCTACAAGTTCGGCGACATCATGCTGCTTCCCAAGATCGACAACACGACCTGGGGCGAGTTCATCGCCCGGCGCTTCGCCGACACCGGCAAGCAGATCAGCCAAGCGGACGGGTGCCACCTCGCCGCGCTGGTGGAGAACCACCCCTACTACGCGCAACAGCTGGCCCAAATGGTGTGGTTCCGCTCCTTCCCGACCGCGAACACGGCACTGATCGACACGACGCTGACGACCCTCAAAGATCAACTCAGCCTCCTGTTCACCAACCTCACCCAGACCATGACCACCCGACAACTACGGCTGCTGCGCGCCGTTCTCGCCGACGAGAACGAACTCAGCTCCCAAGCCACCCTGAAGCGCTACGACCTGGGCACCTCGGCCAACGTCACCCGGCTCAAAGAAGCCTTGCTCAACCGCGAGATCATCGACGTCTCCGCCGGCCGAGTGAGCATTCTCGACCCACTGTTCGCCCACTGGCTGCGCACCGACTATTTCCGTTCCTAGGGGACCGGTCACCTGGCCCGCTCGCGCTGGGCCGAGGGGGCCACGCCAGTGCGCCCTGGTCCTCCACAACGCTGACGCGCGCTTCCCAAGTCGTCGGTACGCTTCATACCATGATGGATACCATGATTACTACCATGGACCGCGCGGGGCGCATGGTGATTCCGAAACAAGTGCGTGACGCGGCTGGCCTTCGCGCGGGGAAAGTCCAGCTCGACGTCGTTGGGACGACCGTGACGATCAGCGTGCCGCCATCACCGCTGGTGGAACGCGACGGCTTGCTGGTACTGGCCGAGGGGATCGGCCTGGACGACGACCAAATCAGGCGGATGCGCCTTGACGCCCAACGCTGAGGTGTTGCTGCTCGACACCAGCGCGGCACTGGCCCTGATCGACCTCGCCAGTCCGCGCCATCAGGCCGTCCTCGCCGTCGCCCGAGGGCACCGCCTCGGTCTGAGCGGGCACGCCGCGTTCGAAGTGTTGTCGCTGGCCACTCGGCTGCCATTTCCGCACCGGCTCAGCGGCGCTGACGCCGCGCGTCTGATCACCACGAACTTCCCGGACACCAGGTACCTGGACGAGGCGACCGCCACCACCCTGCCGAGCGAATTCGCGCGCCTGGGAGTCCTCGGCGGGTCCGTCTACGACGGCCTGGTCGCCGCGTGCGCCCGAACCCACGGCTTGACGCTCCTGACCTGCGACCGCCGCGCGCGACCCACCTACGACTTGCTCGGCGTCTCCTACCGCTTGATCGATTCCTCGCCGAGCTCCTGACCCAATCGTGTCGCGCCGCGCGGTGCTCGCCGCGCGGGCGTCACCGTTGTCCCGGTTCGCGCGCCGCCACGCCCACCGCCCAGACAGACCCAGCGCATGGCTGCCCACCTGCTCACCACGACCTTCCCCGAGCGCTGGCCCGCCGCCCACCGATCCGCCCAACACCACGACTTCGCGAGGCCGTGACGGGCGAGACCGACGCGAACCCGCGGGCACCGGCGCGTCGTCACCTCTTCAACGCCGACGGGCAGTCCAGGCACTCGGTACCCATGTTCGGCCAAGTCGGTACTGCCGGAGGTCCAGGCTGAGCACAGCCGTTGAGGCCGACTTCATGCGGGGTGGCGGCGATGACAAGCTGGCCGGCACTCGGGCAGGTTCCTTCTGCCCCTGTAATGTCCGAGCATCGCCGTGGGGCCCCGGGTCAAGTCGGCCGGTAGCGAGCGACGGACTTCCGTGGACTGAGTACTGGTCGCTCCAGTACCAGGGGCGCAAAAGGCCGGTACCAGATACGTGGACTGGGCGTACCAACAAGGGCTATGCGCCACGACTCAAAGAAGCCTTGCTCAACCGCGAGATCATCGACGTCTCCGCCGGCCGAGTGAGCATTCTCGACCCACTGTTCGCCCACTGGCTGCGCACCGACTATTTCCGCTGGTAGACAGCACGCGATCGAACAGCGGGGCACCGGTTCAACCGGGCAGCCGGACAGCTGCGGTTGACCGCGACATGGGGCCGGTGCCTCTCCACTCGCCCAGATCGCTCAGTACAAACCAAGCACCAATCGCAGCGCATCGTCCACAGCGGCCAGCTCATCGTGATCCAAGCGTCCGACGAAGTCACCGAGCCGGGCCTCAGGATTCACTGCCCGCGTCTGCTCTACCAGCACGTGGGTCGTGACGCCGTTCATGTTGACGCGCGGGCGCAAATCGCTCGGGCGGGCCCTGGTCGATGTCGGCGCGATCAAGAGTGTGGACAAGCGGATCCGGTCAGACTGCACCTCAACGACGTAGCGGGGGCCGTGCTGTTCGTGACCCTCGGTGTCCCCGGCGCGCAGACGGTGGATGTCACCACGCATCGAGGGACTCCATGTCCTCCAGGATCGCGAGCATCTCGGACCTATCACGCGAGTCATCGCGCAGCTCGTCGGCCTGTTTCTCCGCGCGGGCGAGGACCGCCTCACGCTCAGCGGCGCGAATCGCGGTCCGCACCGCGGCCGAACGTCCTTGGCCAGTCAGCTCCACTAGGCGCGTGAGCGCGCGCTCAGTCTCGGCATCGGCGCGCACAACGATCTGGCTCATACAATAAGCATAACTCAGCGCAATGCGCTATGCATTACGTCCTCAAGCCAGCGCCGTCTGGTGGCCGCTCGACATAGGCGATTGACGAGCGACATGGGCGATTGACGAGACTGGGGGCATGGGTCCCGGCGAGTTACGGCAGTGGGTGCAGGACGCGCTCGTCCGCCATGATCGCGATGTCGCCGAGCGCGGCGAGACCCCGCACGGCGCCACTGCGGAGGAGATCATCGACGCGGTCTGGGGACGGCTGCCGCTGACCGTGCGCCGGGCCACGAACCGAGCGCAGGTGCAGGCGAGCCTGACCCTGCTCACCCTGCGCAGCGGCTTCGGGCACCCCCAACCCAGCCCGGACGCGCCGCGCGCGCTGCGCCCTCCGGGCCCCCCGGTGACGCCGAACCCGGCGGGCGGGCCGCCCCGGCACGCGGCTGGCCACGACCCGAGCTGAGCGCGGCGCGATCGTCAGCGCAGCACGATCGTCAGCGCGAAACGATCGTTGAGCGCGGTGCGCTCGCCAGCGCAGCACGATCGTCAGCGCGGAACGACCGTTGAGCGCCGCGCGCTCGTCGCCTCGCGGCGCGCTCGTCAGCTCGCGGCGGCCCGGCGCGGGTCCAGATGGGCAGAAGCGGTCCGGTCGGCAGCCGGACGGCCGTCGTCAGTCCGGTCGGAACTGGCTGACTCGCCCACCGCGCGGTCCACCAGCGGCAGCGAGCGCAGCGCGCGTTCCAGGTTCCATTGCAGGTGCGCGGCGATCAGCCCGCTGGCCTCGCGGCGCGCGTCTGGCGCGCTGGCCTCGGCAACCGCCCAGTCAGCGGACAGCAGCGCGACCATCAACCTGATCGTCTCCGAGCTGGGGTGGCTGGCCCCGGGCGGACGGCAGGCGGCGCACACGGCGCCCCCGGCGGCGATGTGGAACGCCGCGTGCGGCCCCTCGGCGCCGCATTTGGCGCAGCGGGTCAGCGCCGGCTCCCAGCCGGCCACCGACATCGCGCGGATCAGGAACGCGTCCAGCACCAGGCCCGGGTCCCGGCTGCCCTCGGCCAGTGTGCGCAGCGCGCCCACCACCAGCAGATACAGCCGCAGCGCGGGCTCCCCCTCGTCGGTGAGCCGCTCAGCCGTCTCGCAGATCGCCGCGGCCGCCGTCCAGCGCGCGTAGTCGCCGGCGACCCGCGCGCCGTACGCGCCTAGCGACTCGGTTTGCACGACGATGTCCAGCGAGCGCCCGGTGTGGAACTGGACGTCGATGTGGCTGCCCGGTTCCAGGCGCGCGCCGAACCGCGATGTGGTCCGCCGCACCCCTTTGCCAACGGCGCGCACCTGCCCGTGCCGGCGGGTCAGCAGGGTGACGATCCGGTCGGCCTCGCCAAGCTTGTGCACGCGCAACACGACGGCATCGTCCCGGTACAGCGGCACGCGTCCAATGGTCGCAGAACTGGCCCAGCACCAGGCGGAGCCCCGCGCGAACCGTCAGAAAATCGTTTGACGGCACCGATATCTTCGGTTGGCCGGCTGGAAAACCGCCGGTCCCCACCCAAGCCGACCCAAACCAGCCAAAATCGATCCGATACGGACCGGTCACGACCTAGAAAGACGCAGCACGCAACCATGAGCGGCTCGACCTTCACCGTCACCCCGCTTGCCGCCGCACCATCGCCCGGCGCGAACGGGGCGATCCCACCCACCCCGCCGAACCAAGCCCGAGTCGTCGCGGCGGCGCCAACCACCGCCACCGCGCCGACCCTCCCGTCCGCCGATCTGCGCGACGAGGCCCAGTACGTCCGCGAAACGCTCGCCGCTCTCGGCCGGCTGCTGGGCGCCGCCATCACTCCCACGCCGCGAAACCTGGACGGCTTCGTCGCGCAACACCTCAAGATCGCGCCAGGGCGGGCCACGGTTATCTCCTCCAGCCTGCCGGGGCTGGATTTCAATCTGGTCGCGGTGCGCGTGGCGCGACTGCTCGAGCAGGTGCGCGCCGCGACACTGGCTGACGACACGGGCACCGCCTCGCCGGGTTTCGAGCTGGTCTGGACCGACGTGGACGAGCAGGTCGCCGCCCCGAATGATCTGGCCGCCCACATCCCGGCCGACGAGCCCGCCGGGTTCGGCTTCGACGCGGTGCTGGTGATGACCTGGCGCTCGGGCGCGCGGATGATCGGGTTGCACGCGCGCCGGGAAGACGCCGATCGCGCCAGGGTCGCGCTCGCCGCGCTGTTGGACCGCGCGCGCACTCGGGACAACTTCTATCGGGGCAAGTCCTGGCAGGTGAGCGTCGATGGTCGCGCGCTGCAGCTGACCCCGATGGCCCGGACCACGCGTGCCCGTGCCGAGCTGGTCCACACCGCCGAGGTCTGGTCCGAACTCGACGCGAACCTGCTCGGGCTGGCGCGTCACGGCGAGCTATTGGTCAGCGCCGGGTTGGGCGCGGCGCGCGGCATCCTCATCGTCGGTCCGCCCGGCGTCGGCAAGACAGCCCTGTGCCGGGTCATCGCCAGCGAGCTGCCGGCCGGCACCACGGTGCTGACCGTCGATTCGCACATCGACGCGTCCGGATTGGCGGCGCTGTACGAGGCGCTGCCGCCGATCGCGCCGGTCGCGGTGTTCCTCGATGATCTGGACCTGCTGGCCGGCGACCGCCGCGTCGGCACGTCCAGCCCATTGCTGCGAGAGTTCCTGACCCATCTGGACGGCTTCACACCCCCGGCGCCGGTCATCACCGTGGCCACCACCAACGTGGCCAAGACGATCGACCCGGCGTTGATCAGGCCGGGCCGGTTCGACTCGGTGATCGAGATCGGGCCGCCGAGCCAACCGTCACGGGCGGAGATCTTGCGCCGCTACCTGGCCCCGATCGGCGATCTGGACGTCGAGCCAGTCGCCGCCGCCACGGACGGGGCGACCGGCGCCGACCTGCGCGAGATCGTCCGCCGGGCGGTGCTGGAGTTCGGGGCCGAGCTGACCTCGGAGCGGCTGGCCCAAGTCGCCTCCTCGCTGCGCTGGAAGGCCAAGGTCCCGATCGGGCAGTACCTGTAGTGAGTCAGGCCGAGACCGGGCCGATCACCGCTCCCCCACCGCAACCGCCGTCGCCACCGGCCCCGGCGCCGCCACCGCATCCACCGGCCCCGGCACCGCCACCGCCTTCACCGGCACCGCCGGGACCAAGTCGGCTGACGGCATCCTCCAGCCGGCGCCGTCCCGCCCAGGCGACCAGTCCCACCGTCGCGCCGAAGGCGACGCACACAGCGAACGCGGGCCGCGCGCCGGCCGCGTCCGCGATGGGACCGGCGATCGCGGCGGCCAGGCCGTAGCCGAGGTTCATCCCGGTGATCGTCCAAGCCATCCCCTCGGTGAGCACCGCGGCCGGCACCGCGCGCTCCACCACGCCGAAGGTGGTGATCAGCGCCGGGGCGATGCCGGAGCCGACGATGACCGCGATCGGCACGAGCATCGCCACGTTCGTCGGGATGAGCAGCAACGCGGGGAGCACCGCGAAAATCGTCGCCTGCCACCGGAAACGCGCCAACAGCG
>WQZC01000141.1 GCA_009780925.1 Actinomycetes bacterium
CGAGCGGGAGTAGGCGCTCAGCGTGCGGTTGCTTACCAGGTTCTTGAGCAGGGTCAAATAGTCCGCCGCGCTGGTGGTGGTGAGGGTCGGATCGCTGAGCCCCGGGGTGGTGGCGCGCAGGCCCAGCCGGGCCCCGGCGGCGGCCAGGCCGGAGCTTCCGCCGATGTTCAGGAACAGCTGGTAGGCGGCCACGTTGTCGGAGTTCTCGATCATCGGGGTGGCCAGGCTCAGATCGTAGGAGCTGAGCCCGCTGCCGGAGTCCTGGCGTTGCAGCAGCAGCGCTTCCAGTACGAACAGCTTGTAGGTGCTCGCGGTGCGCATGCCGCCGGTGGCCCCGGCGTGGTAGTACGCCCCGGTGGCGGTGTTCAGCGCGGCGACCGACACTCCGCCGGCGGGAACTCCCGCGGCCAGCTCGCGCACCTCGGCGTTCACGGCGCGCGCGGGGCGCAACGTGGGTTTGGGCGCCGGCGTTGGGGTGGCCGTTGATGCGGTCGGGCTGGTGCTGGTCGGCGTCGGCGGGGCCGACACGGGCTGGCTCGCGGTGGCTGAGGGGGTGGGTGGCGGGCTCGCGTCACCGGTGGCCACGCCGCCGGGGGCCGCGCCGAAGCCCGGCAGGGCGAGATTTGACGGGGCCGGGGTTGGCGTCGGCGCGGTGGGGGTGGTGGGTGGGCGCTCACTCGCCGCGTTGGAGGGCGTGCTGGCGCCGGAGGGATGCGCGGTCGTAGCCGCGGTCACGGCGAGCACCGCGATGGCGACCAAGCAGCCGGTGAGGGCACGGCGCGCGAACACGTCATGAAACCTACCTATCCTGGCTGTGCGCCGGTTGGGGTTGGTGGCGCCGCCAGGCGGAATCAGTGGCGGTCCCAAGCAGGATCGGTAGCGCACGGTGACGGTGACGGGTGAACGGCGCCGTGTGACAAGTCACCGCGCGTTGGGCTAACGTCGCGACATGGCATGTCGCGCGATGGCGATTTGGGACGATGGGTACCTGGCGTACGACTTCGGCGATCATCCGTTCAGCCCGGTGCGTCAGGACTTGACGATGCGGCTGGCTCGTGAGCTCGGGGTGCTTGACAAGCTGGAGATCGCCCCAGCGGCAGCGGCCACCGAGGCCCAGCTGCTGACCGTGCATGACGCCGAGTATCTGGGCGCGGTGCGCCGCGCCAGCGTCGAGCCCGCGTTCACCGGGTTCGGTTTGGGCACCGACGACGACCCGGTGTTCCCCGGCATGTACGACGCCGCCGCGCTGCTGGCGGGCGGCTCGGCGGAGGCGGCGCGGCAGCTGATGGCCGGCGCCGCCGAGCACGTGGTGAACATCGCCGGCGGGCTGCACCACGCGATGCGCGGGTACGCCGCCGGGTTCTGCATCTTCAATGACATCGTGCTGGCCATCAACACCTTGCTCGACGGCGGCGCGCGCAAGGTCGCGTATGTGGATGTCGACGTCCACCATGGCGATGGGGTGCAGGCGGCGTTCGACGGCGACCCGCGGGTGATGACGGTGAGTCTGCATCAGGACCCGCGCACCTTGTTCCCAGGCACCGGCATGCCGTCGGAGTGCGGGACCGGCGCGGCCAAAGGGACCAAGGTCAACGTGGCGCTGCCGCCGGGCACCGACGACGCCGGCTGGCTGCGCGCCTACCACGCGGTGGTGCCGGCGGCGGTCCGGGCGTTCGCCCCGGATGTGCTGGTGACCCAGTGCGGTTGCGACACCCATCACGAGGATCCGCTGGCGAGCCTGGAACTGACCGTGGACGGGCAGCGCGCCGCGATCCACTCGCTGCATGAGTTGGCGCACCAGGCCAGCGGTGGCCGGTGGCTCGCCCTGGGGGGCGGGGGGTACGCGACGTTGCGCTGTGTGCCGCGCACCTGGACCAACCTGCTCGCCGAGGCGGCTGGTTGCCCGATCGACCCGGCCACCGAGATCCCCGCGGCGTGGATCGACCATGTGCGCGGGCGGGGGGTGGGCGCCGAGCTTCCGGACCGGATGGGTGAGTTGAGGGATCCGCGATCGTTGCGCTACCGGCCGTGGGCGCCCGACGGCCAGACCTGGCTGGACCGGGCGATTGGCTCGACCCGCAATGTCGTTTTCCCGCTGCTCGGCTTGGACCCAAGTGATCCCGATGAGTGAGGTTGAGCCGGTCCCGCCGGCGCATTGGGAGGCCGACGCCATCGCCGCCGACGGCGGCACCTTCCACGTGCGCCCGATCCGCCCTTCGGACGCCGATGCCTTCGTCGCCTTCCACGAGGGCCTATCCGAGCGAACCCGCTACTTGCGGTACTTCTCGGCCTATCCGCGCATCCCGGAGAAGGACCTGTACCGGTTCACCCACGTCGACCACCACGACCGGGTGGCGCTGATAGCGCTGCTCGGCGCCGAGCTGATCGCGGTGGGCCTGTACGAGCGGGAGGCGGGCACCGATGACGCGGAGGTCGCCTTCGTCGTCGCGGACGCCCACCACGGGCGCGGCATCGGTTCGGTGCTGCTGGAGCACCTCGCCGCCGCCGCCCGGGAGTGCGGCCTGCGGCGGTTCACGGCGGTCGTGCTGGCGGAGAACCGGGCCATGATGGGCGTGTTCCGCGACGCCGGGTACCAGGTGGACCGGCACATCGAGTACGGCGAGGTGAACTTGCACTTCGACGTCGGTGAGACCGCGGTCACCGAGCGGGTGATGCGCGAGCGCGAGCAGCGCGCCGAGGCGCGCTCCATCCGGCGGCTGCTGTTCCCGACCTCGGTGGCCGTGGTGGGGGCCAGCAACGATCCCGACAAGGTCGGGCACGCGGTGTTCGGCAACCTGCTGCGGATGGGTTTCAACGGGACGCTGTACCCGGTGAACCCGGACGCGCGGCATGTGGCCGGGGTGCGCGCGCACGCCTCGGTGCTGGACGTTCCCGATGACATCGACCTGGCGGTGATCGCCGTCCCGGCGCCCGCGGTCGGGGCGGTCGCCGAGCAGTGCGCGGCCAAGGGAGTGCATGGGCTGGTGGTGATCTCCGGTGGGTTCGGCGAGCACGGCGAGGGCGCCGAGCGCGAGGCCGGTGTGGCGCTGCAGCGGGCGTTGATCGCGTCGGCGCGCTCGCGGGGCATGCGCGTGGTCGGCCCGAACTGCCTAGGAATGATCAACACGGCGGAGTCGGTGCGGCTCAACGCCTCGCTCGCGCCGCTGCCGCCACTCGCCGGTCGCGCCGGGTTCTTCTGCCAGTCGGGCGCGCTGGGCGTGGCCGTGCTGGGCGAGGCGACCCGGCGCGGCATCGGGGTGTCCACGTTCGTCTCGGCGGGCAACCGGGCCGACGTCTCCGGCAACGACTTGTTGCAGTATTGGGAGAGCGACGACGACACCGACATCGCTCTGCTGTATCTGGAGAGTTTCGGCAATCCGCGCAAGTTCGCCCGGCTCGCCCGCCGGCTGGGTCGGCGCAAGCCGATCGTCGCGGTCAAGAGCACCCGGGAGGGTGTGGTGCCCGGACTGGTGCACACCTCCGCCGAGATTCCCGAGGCGAGCGTGCAGGCACTGTTCGAATCCTCCGGGGTGATCCGGGTGGACACCCTCGGCGACCTGTTCGACGTGGCGCAGCTGCTCGTGTCCCAACCGCTGCCGGCCGGTGATCGGGTGGCCGTGGTCGGAAACTCCACGGCGCTCGGCGTCATGGTCGAGAACTCGTGCATCGCCGAGCGGCTCAGCTTGGCCGGCCTGGTCGACGTCGGGGTGGACGCGCGCCCGGAGGCGTTCGGCGCAGCGGTGGCGGAGACCATCGCCTCCGACGATGTGGACGCGCTCATCGCGGTGTTCGTGCAGCCGATGAAGCGCGCGCCCAGCGAGGCGTACGCCCGCGCGCTGCGGGCGGCGGTGGCCGGTTCCGGCAAGCCGACGGCGTCCACCTTCCTCGGCTTCGAGGGGATCCCGACGCCGCTGGACTCAGAAGAGTCGGCCAGCCCGCGCGGTTGCGTGCCCTCCTTCACCACGCCGGAGCGGGCGGTGCGCGCGCTGGCCCGGGCGGTTCGCTACGCGGCGTGGCGGCAGCGGCCGGCGAGCAGCGTGCCACAGCTGGCCGGCGCCGACCCGGACCGGGCCCGGGAACTGGTGGCCGGGGTGCTGCGCGAGGCGGCCGACGGACGGGCGCTCACCAGCGATGAGGCGAGCGCGTTATTGGCCTGCTACGGCATCGACGTGATGCCCGCGCGCGAGGTCCACGGGTTGGCCGAGGCGTGCGCCGCCGCCGTCGAGCTGGGCGGCATGGCGCCGGTCGGCGATGAATCGGGCGGCGGGTCCGGCGCGGCGGTCGAGCGCGACGCGCTGTCGGACAGCTTGGATGAGGTGGAGCGGGCCGCGCGGGGGGACAGCCTTGCCGAGGTGGAGCGGGCCGCACGGGGGGACAGTCTCGCCGAGGTGGAGCGTGAGGTGCGCCGGGACAGTCTGGGCGAGGTGGAGCGTGCGGCGCGCCGGGACGGTCCGAGCGCGGGTTGGCGAGGCGCGGCGGTCGCGGCGGTCGCGGCGGTCGCGGTGAAGGTGCCGGGCGCGGTCCGGCTGCACCTGTCGAGTGTGGGTGAGGTGGCCCAGGCGTGGGAGTCGCTCGGGCTCGCGCCGGACGCGACGGCGAGCGTGCAGACGATGGCGCCGCGCGGCGTCGATGTGGTGTTCGGGGTGCGCGACGACCGCTCGTTCGGCGCGTTGGTGTCCTTCGGCGTCGGCGGCTTGGCGACCGATCTGCTCGGGGACCGCGGCTATGCCATCGTGCCGCTGACCGCTGGGGACGCGGAGGTCCTGATCCACGCCCCCAAGGCCTACGCGCTGCTGGACGGGTACGGCGGCGGAGAACCGGTGGCGGTGCCGGCGCTGACCGAGGTGGCCTGTCGGCTCTCGGCGCTGGCCGACGATCTGCCCGAGTTGGCCGAGCTGTCACTAGCGGCGGTGGCCACCCCATCGGGTGTGTTCGGGATCACCGCCAGCGCGCAAGTGGCGCCCTCGGCGATGCGCGCCGACACCGGCCCGCGCCGGATGCGTGGCCTGTAGACAGAGCGGCGGTTGGCCATCGGCGGCCGGTAGCCTCATAACCGTGGCACAGGTGCGACGAGGCCGTGTTCGGGTCGGCTCGCGTCTGGTCAGCTATCGCGAGGCCGGATCGGAGGACGGTCCGGTGGTGCTGCTCGCGCACGGGGTGGGGTCGGACAGCGGGACGTGGGAACCGGCGATGCCGGAGCTGGCCGCCCGCGGATTGCGGGTGCTCGCGCCGGACTTGCTCGGGCTGGGCGAGGCGGTGCCGCCGCGCCGGCCGGCGATCGGCCATTCGCTGGCGCCATTGGCCGATCTGCTGCGCGATCTGCTGGTGGCGCTGGGCCTGCCGGGGGCGACTATCGTCGGGCACTCTTTCGGTGGGGCGATCGCGATCTGGTTCGCCCATCACCACCCGCGCCACACGCAACGACTGGTGCTGATCTCCAGCGGCGGCCTGGGCAAGGGGGTGCATCCGATCCTGCGCGCGGCGACTCTGCCCGGTGGGTACCCGGTGCTGCGCCTCGCGTTCAACCACCGCACCGACGCGATCCTGCGCGCGCCGGCGCTGCACCGGCTGCTGCGGCTGTCGCCGATGGCGGCGGACAACCTGGTCCGGGCGAGCCGGGTGCTGGCCGACCCGGTGGGGCGGGTGGGGTTCGTCACCTCGTTGCGCTCGGTGGTGCGGCCGTCGGGGCAGCGCGCGTCAATGGTCGAGGGACGGGTGCTGGATCCGCGCACGCCAACGATGATCATCTGGTCGGTCGCGGACCGGATCGTGCCCGTCGCGCACGCCCACGCGCTGCACCAATACCTGCCGGGGAGTCGGCTGGAGCTTTTCCCCGGCGCCAGCCACGTGCCCTATCGGCGCTTCCCGCAGCGGTTCGCGACGGTGCTCGCCGACTTTGTGACGACGACTTCGCCCCGGTCACCGGGTCCGCAGTGGGCTAGCCCACAGGGGGACACTTGAGCGCATGGCTGGCTCTCACGAACGAATCAACAACCCCGAATTCGCGGCGAAAATCATGTCCGCCGAGGAAGCCGTCGCGCTGATAAAGCCTGGCGCAAACATCGGCGTGAGCGGGTTCACCGGCTCCGGTTACCCCAAGGTGGTGCCCGAGGCACTCGCGAAGCGGATCGCCGAAGCCCACAAGGAGGGCAAACCGTTCTCAGTCGGGATGTGGACCGGTGCCTCCACGGCCCCTGAGCTGGATGGCGCGCTCGCGTCGGTGGACGGCATCAACCTGCGGATGCCCTACCAGTCCGACCCGATCATGCGACAAAAGATCAACTCGGGTGCCATGGACTACGTCGACGTGCACCTGTCGCACGTGGCGCCCATGGTCTGGGAGGGCTTCTTCGGCCCGCTCGACGTCGCGGTGATCGAAGTCACCGCCGTCGACGCCGACGGAACGCTGGTTCCCTCGTCCTCGATCGGCGCCAACAAGACCTGGATCGACCGGGCCGACGCGGTGATCCTGGAGGTCAACTCCTGGCAGCACGAGGGCATGCGCGGCATGCACGACATCTACTACGGCACGGCGCTCCCACCGAATCGCCGCCCGATCCAGATGACCCGCTCGGACGACCGGATCGGCGTGCCCTACTTCCAGTGCCCGCCGGAGAAGGTGCTCGCGGTCATCCCCACCGATAGCGCGGACCGGAACACGCCGTTCAAGGCACCGGACGAGGACAGCCAGCGGATCGGTGAGCATCTGCTTGACTTCTACCGCAATGAGGTGAAGCAGGGCCGGCTGCCCAGGGAGTTGCTGCCGTTGCAGTCCGGGGTCGGCAACATCGCCAACGCGGTGCTGGACAGCCTGGACAAGAGCGAGTGGAACGGCCTGGTCAGCTACACCGAGGTGATCCAGGACGGCATGTTGACGATGCTGGCCAGCGGAACGCTGAACAGCGCCTCGGCGACCGCGTTCTCGCTGAGCCCGGACGGGTTGAAGGTGTTCCTGGACGACATCGACTTCTACCGGGACCGGATCATCCTGCGCCCGCAGGAGATCAGCAACCACCCCGAGGTGATCCGCCGGCTCGGCTGCCTGGCGATGAACGGCCTGATCGAGGCCGACATCTACGGCAACGTGAACTC
>WQZC01000142.1 GCA_009780925.1 Actinomycetes bacterium
CCGTCCCAGACGTTGACCCGGCCGTTGGCGCCGCGGACGCTGGCGAGCTGCGCCGGGGACAGCGGCGGCGCGTCGTCAGGCATCGGGCTCGGCGACACCGAGCGCCGCGCCGAGCCTGGTGAGCATCGAGCGGGCGTCGGCGACGCGCTGGTCGGCGTCGTGGGCGTCGAGGTCCATGTGCCGGCCGAGCGCGGTCGCGGCGGCCTGCATGAGCGCGCGCTTGTCGGCGGGGGGCGGCTCGGAGGCGTCGTGCTCGGCGTAGGTGTTGTCCCGGCCACCGAAGCTGTAGACCTTGCAGGGCCGCCACATCTGCTCGCGCAACCGCATGGCGTCCTCTAGCAGCGCGGCTTTGACCTCGGCGCGCCGCGCCGCCAAGTCGATGTTGCGCGCGGCCGTGGCGGCGGCGACCTTGGCCCGCCCGGCGAACTCCAGGCCCTCGGCTTTGGCGATGCCGCCGACAGTCGATCCGGAGCGGCCGACCCGCCGCGCGATGTCGTTGCGGGTGTGCCCTTCGCGGATCAGCGCGACGATCCGCGCGCGCTCGGCCCCGGCGATCGTGCGGCCGTAGTCGCGGGGCGCGCGGGGCGCTCGGAGCGGCATCGGTCACCTCGCGGGGTGTGGGCTGGGCGGCGGTCAGCCGGGGCCGATCCGGTTCCCTCGCGGCGGGCGCCCATGGACGACGCGGTTGAGGTCGCTGCCGGGCCAGAAGCCGAACACCTCGTGGAACCACTGCGAGGCCGTGCGCTCGGCCTCCTCCGGCGGGAGGTACTTGAGCAGATGGCGGCGCAGCGCGGTCCAGGGGTGGGGGCTCTCCGCCCATTTGGCGAGGCCTCTGCCCGCGACCCAATAGCGGCGCAGCTGCTCGGCGTTCCCTCTGGCGACCTCGTCGACAGTGACCATCCGCGCCGCCTCCGGACATGACGACGGCCCGAGCCGACGGCGCGGCTGGGCCAGTTTTTGGGCGCGCTGAAACCCGCGTTCAACTTAGCACCTGTGGATAACTCGAGCGACTGTGGATAACCCTGTGCGTCACGCCTGAAGCGTGCGGCCCAGGTGGAGCAGGTACCCGGCGCCATAGCGCCGCAGGCATCGCCCGCACACGACGGATGAGGCGGATGGCCCGACGCCGAGCTCGGGCCACAGCGGGCCGCCGCACTCGCGTCCCGCGCCGTCCAGGGAGGGGCAGCGGCCGATCGGGCGCGGGTCCGCGACGCCGTGCGCGCGTCGCAGCCGCCGCAGGATGTGCCCGAGCTCGGCGTCGTACTCCTCGACCCAAGAGGAACGGGCCACGCCCTCGGCGTGGGCGATCAGGAAGGCCGCCGCCGAGCTGAGCGCCCAGCCGCCGCGGTCGCACCCGTACAGGTCGTCGCAGAGCCGGTCGGCGTAGTCGGCGATCTCGGCGGGCACGTCGGGCAGGTCGGCCTCGTCGCCGGTGCGGAACAGCCGGCCGCGGTCGCGCAGCATCGCCCAGGCGTCCAGGCGCACGAGGGCGGGCGACCCGCTGCGCCGGGTGCGCGCGTGCGCGGGCGTGTCGTCGGGCACGCTGCCGAGCCCGACCACCAAGTCGAGCGTCGCGTACAGGCCCACGACCTCGCGCAACCAGCTGCGGTGGCGCCGCACGCACGTCTCGCACGCGCGGCCGGATGACGCGCGTGCGTGTCCCCGGTGCGGCAGGGCGCAGTCGCCCTCGACCCAAGCGTGCCGGTCGTCGGAGGCGCCGCAGCGCAGGCAGGGCTCGCGCTCGGTCACGCCGGCGCGCCCTTGCGCGCGAGCTGAGCCGCGCCCGGGCGCGCCGGCGTCGCGGGTCATACGCTGTCCCTCCACGCGAACGAGGGCTCGCCCGCCTCGGCGACTATCGGCAGCCCGCCCAGCTCGGTCCCCATCGCGGCGACCAGCGCGTCCAGCGCGTCGCCTGCCTCGTCCTCGGGCACGGCGACGATGAGCTCGTCGTGCACGGGGAGCAGCACGCTTTCGCCCCAGGGCGTGTCGCGCCAGCGGATGAGCGCGTCGATCAGCAGCTCGCGGGCGGTCCCCTGGATGCAGTAGTTCGGGGCTTTGTGCGGGTGTTCGGGCGGCAAGTGGATCACCCGCCCGGAGTACGCGCGGAACTGGACGCCCCCGCGCTCGACGGCCGCGCGGGTCGAGGCGGACCAGGCGCGCAGGTCTGGGAACAGTGAGTCCAGGGCCGCGACAACCGCCGCGGCTGTGGCCTCGGAGACGTCCACGCTGCGCGCGATCGTCGGCACCCCGGCGCCGTAGATCCGGCCGAACACGCCGCGCTTGGCGTCGTAGCGGTCGGCTTTGGTCGCGCCCGGCCCGAAGGCCAGGCGGGCGATCTCGCCGTGCACGTCGACGCCGTCGGTCAGCATCCGCCGCAGGTTCGCGTCGCCGCTCAGCGCGGCGGCCACGCGAAGCTCCACCCCGGAGAAGTCGGCGCTGATCAGCAGCTGGCCGGGGTCGGCGGTGACACAGGCGCGGTAGCCGCCCTCGCGGGGCACCTGTTGGAGGTTCGGGCGCGCGCAGCTCATCCGGCCGGTGGCCGCGGAGAGCGTGTAGACGGTGGGGCGCGCCCTGCCGTCGCCGCGCTCGACCAACTGCCGGTAGGGCTCCAGGAACAGCCCGAGCGCGGTCTCGGCGCGCTGGTAGTCCAAGCGGGCGCGCACGAAGTCGCCGAGCGGGCCGTCAGCGCGCTTGTGGGCGGACAGCGCCCCTTTGGCCACGGAGAGCCGCCCGGTGGGCGTGGCGGGCAGCCGGGCGCCGAGCTCGGCGGCTCTGGCGGCAACGCGTTGATCGCTTCCGGGGTTGGCGACGCCAAGCGCGCGCAGCCGGTCGGCGGCGTCGGCCAGCGCGGCGCGCTCGCGCGCGAGCAGCTCGGCGACGCGCTGGCCGTCCACGCGCAGGCCGCGATGGGTGACGCGGGCGGTCATGCGCTGCGCGAGGCGCTCGCGCTCCATCACCTCAGGCGGCACGGGGGGCAGGGCGCGGGCGAGGGCGGCGGTGTCCAGGACATCGGAGGCGGCGTAGCGGATCATGGTCTCGCACCGGGGGTCGGCCCGCGCCCAGCCGGACCGCTCGACGGGTGTGGTCGCCGCGACGTCGGTGAGCCAGCGCCCGGCTTTGAACAGCGCGGCGCGCGCGGCATCAGCCGCGGGCGAGCGGGCGCGGTCACCGAGGGCAGACGCGGCCAGGGCTTTGAGGCCGGACCGGCCGCCGGGGTCGGCGAGCTTGGCCGGTATCACGGTGTCGAGCGCGCGCCCCCAAGCGCCGTCGAGGTCGTCGATCACCCCGGCGATCGCCAGCGGGATCAGGTCGGCGGTCGCCGAGTGCGCGAGCAGTGCCCGCGCTCGGCCGAGCAGCTCGCGCGCCAGCGCGCGCTGCTCCGAGTCGCCCGCGTCGAGCACCAGCGCGACGCGGGCGTCGCCGAGTTGGATGGTTCGCAGCGCGTAGTCGGCGTGCCCGATCGGGTAGCCGGTGGTCTCGACGTCGACAGCGAGCCGCTCGGCCAGGCCGAGCCCGTCGTAGACGGCTCGGGCCATCGAAGGCGTGACTGACGAGAGCGCCCCGTCGGCGGTCACCAGCGCGGGCAGCCGGTGTGCGGGCCCGCTAGCCGCGGCAACGGCGGCGGCTGTCCGCGAGGCGCGCGCGTCGGCCGTGCCGTCCCCCGTGTTTCGGTCGGGGGCGGCTGCCCCAGCTGCCCCAACGGCGGGCGCGGCGAGGGCTTTCTGGCCGGCGGGCGCAGTCCCGTCGGCGCCAACGGTCGGTGTGACTGTCTTTGGGGCAGGTGGGGCAGGTGAACACCCGGATCCCATACTAAGAAGTTCCTCGCGCGCGCGCGCGCTGGAGGAAGTTACGAGGGTAGGGGAAGCTGCCCCACCTGCCCCAACGAACGCTTCTGGCCCCCGTATTCGCTGGGCTGGGGCTTGGGGCAAGTATAAATCGGACATGTCCTGGTTTGGACCTGCGTCCGCCGTTGTGAAGTTCGTGTTGCGTTGGGTCGCGCCATCGCAGGCGTCTGGGTTGGCGAGGGCTGCCCCATCTGCCCCAGCGTCCCGCGCGGCGCTATTTGGGGCAGGTGTGGCGGCCGCTCCCGCCTGCGCGAAACTCGCGCGCGCGCCGGTGAGATTTGTCGGGGCGGGAGCTGCCCCGCCTGCCCCAACCGCTCCGAGGAACCCCTGGTCGAGGACCTTGACCCGTCGGAACCCCCGGGTGCCGGCCTGCTTGGCCGGCTCGCCGCCCGCCGCCTCCAGCCGATCGTAGAACTCGGCCGCGCGCACCGGGCGGTGCCCGTCCCGGGCCGCCCAGCGCTGGTACGCCTGGTACAGCTCGGTGCGCGGGGCGAACGGGAGGCCGGGGCCGATCTCGGCGCAGTCGTCCAGCCAGGCGCGCACCTGGTCGACACGGCGCGCGAACTCCTCCCGCGCCGCCCGCGACGACTCGGTCTCGGCGAAATCCCCGCGCTCCAACAAGCCGGGCAGCGCGCGCAGCCCGCGCGCCGCCACTCCGGCGAGCTCGGCGGGCGCCCGCAGCAGCTGGTCGAGCCCGCGGTTCTCGCGCCCGGTGAAGTCGTTCGGGAAGTTGATCACTAGCCAGCGCGACAGGTATCCGATCGTGGTGTCGGCGCTGGAGGGGATCTTGTTGGCCGAGAACGCGGGCACGGCCCATGGGGTGAAGTCGAACCGGTCCCGGTTCTTGTGCTCGGCGCTGATCATGTCGCCGCCGGTGATCGCTTTGAACACAGCGGTGTTCTCCAGGTGGCCGCCGTCGATGTCGCCTGCGATGTTGGCCAGCTTCCCGAACAGGCTCGCCGTGGTGAACCGTGTGTTGACCAGGTCGTGCAGACTCGCGGCGGTGCAGTTGGCCCTCCCGAGCAGCGCGACCATGGCGCGCAGGAACGTGCCTTTGCCGTTGCGGCCGGTGCCGGTCAGCATCACGGCTTTGTGCAGCGGGTTGCCCGAGTACATCAGGTAGCCGACGAGCTCCCACACCGTCTCCACGACGTCGGGGGCCACGATCTCGGCCACGAACCTCTCGAACGCCGGGCACCGCGCCTCAGGGTCCCACTCGACCGCCAGCTGCACGGTGGAGCGCGCGTCCGGCGTGTGGTCCGCGAGCACGCCGGCGCGCCAGTCGAGCAGGCCGTTGCGGAAGTTCACCCAGCGCTCCACCGGTTCGCTTGCGATCGTCGGCGAGCGGTGGCGCGCGATGTCTTCCGCGGTCTTGGCGTGGCCGGGGCGGTACCGCTCGCCGAGCAGGAACACGCACCGCTCGCGGACCACGTGCGGATCGGGCCGCCAGACGCCGCCCCGGTACGCCCACATCCGGTCGTCGGCGCCGAGCGCGAGGGGGCCGATCCCGCCCGCGTCGCCGGCCAGGGTCGCGGCCAGCAGCGAGTTCTTTTCCCCGAAGTAGCGGGCGGGGTGGGGCGGGGCCAGCCCGTCCAGCACGCCGGGCTCGCCGGTCCCGGGCGGCGGCGATCCGTCCGGGTACTGCCGCCACGCGGCGCGGATCACCGCCTCGAACTCCTCGACCGGGAAGGCGTGCCCGCCCTGCTCCTGGTCGATCAGCGGCCACACCTCCGACGACATGTAGCGGATCGCGTCCTCGACGCGCCAGCCGCCGCGGCCGCGCAGCGCCGCGGCCAGTTTGGCGACACCGTTGTTCCGGCCGCCGGCGAGCGCGGCCTCGATGTTCGCCCACGGTCCTGACGCGGCCATGAACGCCTCCGCGCCCGGCGGCTGCGCCGCGTCCGCGCGCCCGTCGCCCCGCATGATCGAGAGCAGGGCCGCGCCGGACGCGTCGGACGGGCCGTCGCGGCGCAGCCGCCCCAGGTCCGGGGGCGCGGCCCAGCGGTACGGCGCGGGCAGCCCGGTGGCCTTGGACGCGCGCACGGTGGGCGGCAGGAACACGAAGCCGCGGCCTGTGCCGTCCAGCGCGCCTGCCTGCACGTCGATGCCTGGCAGCGCGCCCGTCCGTTTGGCCGCGCCGAGCGAGCGGATGTAGGCGTGCGCGCCCCCGGACGGGGTCAGCGCCACGCCGTACACGACCGGCATGGCGCCGTCGAGCGCGGCCGGGTCGCCGCCGTTGCGCGGGTCGATGTCGACGACGTCCAAACCGAGCCCTGTCACCATGGCCAGCGCCATGCCCGGCCGCCACGCGTCCACCGCGCGCGGGTCGGGCCGGGTGCGCTGCCAGTCGCGCGGCGGGCGGTAACCGGTGGGGGATGCCGCGTCGGCCGTCGCGGCGAACACGGGGCAGCCCGCCCCGGCGAGCGCCCGGGCCGCGTCAAGCGCGGCCAGCTGCTCGGGGGTCGGCATCGGCGCGGTCACAGCGCGACCCCTCTCAGTCGAGCGGGGGCGCCGAGACGTGCGCGCGTCCGCGACACTGTGGCTTCCGAGCGGCCGATGCGGGCGGCGATCTCTCTGTCGTTGAGCCCGAGCCCCGCCAGGCGGCGCACCGCTTCCCTCACCTCGTTGGGTCGCGGGCGCGCCGACAGCGCGTCCCCCGCCATGAGCCGCTCGACCATGACACAGTCCGGCGCGCTGACGCGCGCCGTCACGGCGTGGGCCGGCTCCTCCGCCAGGTGGGTGGTGATCAGACAGGCCAATCGCGCGGCGGCCCCCGCCTCGCCGGCCCAGTCGCAGTCGTCGCACACCACCGCGTACACACGCCCCCGACCGCTCATCGCGCGCACGCTCTCGCGCTCAGCGGGTCGGGGACCACGCCGGCCGCGACCGCGGCGAACAGGGCGTGCCGGGCCGCGTCGCGCGCGTGGGGCATGCCCTCGGTCGCGCGCAGCCAGCCGGCGGCGGCGAGGCGCTTGTCGGCGGCCCACAGTTTCACGGTCGCGGCGGAGCGCGCGGCCAGGGCCGCGTCGCGTTCGCGGGCCAGCTCCCGGACCAGCGCTACGAGCTCGGCGATCACCGCTTGGGCGGCGGCCCCTCCGCCGGGGGCGCGGGACCTGGCGGCGCGGGAGCCGACGACGAACCGCTCGACGGCGATCAGGACCCGCGCGCCCGGCGCGCGTTCGGCGATCGCGTGGACCGTCGGCGCCACCCCCTCC
>WQZC01000143.1 GCA_009780925.1 Actinomycetes bacterium
AATCCCGTCGCCCCGTACGTCGGCGACCCGCAAGTCGCCGCCACCGCGATCCGGGACGGCAACTGGGACTCCGTGGCGGGCCGGCAGACCTGGCTGACCGGTTCCTCGGCGCAGCTGCCCGACTCGATGTATCTGGCGTGCAAGCCGGCGTTCTTCCCCGACCGCGACCAATGGCCGTGGGTCGACCCGTCTACCGGGACGACGCACACCCTGCCCGCGGTGGCGCGCCTGGACGCGGGCAGCCCCAACCTGGTCCCGTACGGCAGCGGCGCCTGCTCGCCCGCCGCGCCGGATGCGCTGCTCCACAACACCCCGGTGTCGAATAGTTACCGCGACACCCCGAGCTGGATCGGCGCCCAAGACATAGATCCGTACGACAGCGTCTCCGGGAATGGCGCCGGCGCGATCGCGACAGATGCGCCGGTGGCGGCGCAGCAGCGACTGGCCGTGGTCATTCCCGCCGGTTCAGGAATCAGCATCATAAGTGTCGCCGGGAATAACAGCGTGTTCCAATCGGTGACCAACGATTTCAATGGGCTGGGGGACACGTTGTATCTTCTGGCCGGCTCGACCGCCAGTCCGTCCAGCGGC
Organism: Actinomycetes bacterium; assembly: GCA_009780925.1. Taxonomy (GTDB): domain Bacteria; phylum Actinomycetota; class Actinomycetes; order Mycobacteriales; family Jatrophihabitantaceae; genus WQZC01. The sequence goes on from WQZC01000143.1 coordinate 592, forward strand.
GCCGGCGCGCGCGTCACATTTGGTGGGATGGCTCCGGGGACCTACGAGTACCACACCTATTCCGGGTTCACGGACACCGAGCCCAGCGACGGTGGCGCGTCGTGCGCGGCCAGCGGCGGAACCCAGGTGACCGACAGCACCGGGATCATCGGCCCAGTGGGGACGCCGAGAACGTTGTGCCAGGCCACTGAGACGATTGTTGTGAACGCCGCCGGCGGCCTCACGATCCGCCTGAGCCAGCTCGGGCCGGACTCAGCCGGGGAATGGGTGAACCAGCCCGGATCGGCCTGGCAGGTTCTTCGCGACGACGCCGGCGCGCCCGGGGTCCCGGACGGCGCGGTCACGATCACCCCGGTGCCTGGGCAGGTCGGCCAGTTTGAGATCACCTTGCCGGCGGGAACCTGGTGGCTCGACCAGACCAGCGCCGCGCCCGGCTTTCGCCCGCTCGCCGCTCCCGCGCAGTTCACCGTTGACTCCACTGGCGCGGTCACCCTGGGTCCTGGGGCCGCCGGCGAGATATCCGCCACGGCGGGCGCCGGAACCGGGGCGGCATGGTGGGTGATCACCGTCAAGTCCGACACAGCTCCGACGCCCACGGGAACTCCCACCTCCACGGGAAGCTTGACACCCACAGGAAGTTCGACGTCCACGGGAAGTCCCACCCCGACGAGCAACGCGACGCGCACGGGAACTCCCACTCCGGCGAGCCACGCCACTTCCGCGCGAAGCTCCACCGCGGCCAAGAATGGCGCTCCGGCGAAGCGCGCGACGCCGGGCGCGGCAATCAATCCCCCGACCAAGGCGTCCGCTCGGGCGGCGGCCATTCCGGCGGGACTCGCCGCGGCAGCGGACGGCCGTGACCTGACCAGGCTGGTCGTCCTGGGCTCAGCCGGCGCGCTCCTTTTGTGTGTTCTCGCCCTATTGCTTATCAGGCGTTCCGCCCCACCGCTTCCCGGCGGCCCCGCAAGGGGCCGGACGCATTAGCCGCACGCATCAATCAGCGCGCCGCGCGGAGCGCAGGTTGGCCCCGCCGGTCACGCAAAGGCCGGCCCACGATTGAGTGCGATGTGTTGCGCGTGAGTGCCGGTGGGGGTGACCAGCTTTGGGAGCGGCGGTTCCCGAACGGGTGGAGGTCGCCGCTGGCCTCTTCGCGCTAGGTCAGGCGGGTCGGCGCCAGGACCGCGACGCCGTTGACATCAGCGGCTTTCGCGAGGCGCTCGTCATAGGTGACCAGGGCGTCCAGGTCATCGCCGAGATCGAGCGCGGCGGCCAGATGCAGCGCGTCCAGGCTGCGCGACACCAACGGGTCGAGTCGAGCCGCTTGCTCGAAGATCGCCGTGGTGAGCTGGAGGATGATGACCGAGTCCAGCACGGCCCGGGCCGCGCTCGCGTGGCTGGGAGCGGCGCGACGGACTGCTCGCAGCAGCTCCGTGCGGGCCAGGTCTGAGGTCACCGGCACCCGGTCTCGCGCATTGAGCCACGCGCGCAGCGCGGCTGATTCGGATTCGGCGACCACCAGTTTCACCAGCGCCGACGTGTCGAGATAGTGCGCCACATCAGTACCGCTGGTGCTCGCGCATCGTGGCCAGCTCCGCGCCGAGGTTTGGTCCCGGGGCGGGCTCGGGAAGATCGCGTATTTCGTCTCGGGCTGGGCGGGCGGTGCCGGCGACGATCAGTTGCCGCAGCCGGGAAGCCGGGATCGGGGTCAGCTGCGCGACCGGCCGTCCCCGATCGGTGATGGTGACCGTCGCTCCCGCCTGCGCGTCGGCCACGACTGCGGACGCGTTCTGCTTCAACGCCCGAATGCCCACCTCGATCATGTTCTTCGATGTAGCACATTAGTGCGCCAGCTCGACGGTGGCGAGGCGTCGATGTCTACCATCCGCCGCATGGTCAGCGGCGGCGTCGGACCTGAGATGGCCACGCCACGGAACCCGCCACCACCATCAGCGGCCGCAACCACTGCGCCAACAGGCTCTAGGTTGGGCGCGTGGACGGTTTCGTGAAACGGCGCGCGGCCGCGCCCGCCGGATTGTTCGCGGCCGAGGCGGCGGGGCTGGCCTGGCTGCGGGTTCCCGGCGGGGCGCCAGTGGTCGAGGTGCTCGAACTCGCCGACGATTCGATCACTGTCAGTCGGGTCCGGCCGGTAGCGGCGACCGCCGAGGCGGCGCGGTTGTTCGGCGCGCGGCTGGCGGTCACGCACAATGCCGGCGCGGAGGCGTTCGGCGCGCCACCGACGGGTTTCACCGGCCCGTCGTTCATCGCCGACCTGCCGATGTCGACCGACCCGGCGCGCGCGTGGGGCGCGTTCTACGCCGAGCAGCGGCTGGCGCCCTACGCCCGCCTGGCCGCTGGCGAGCTCGGGTCGCGGGGACTGGCCGTGGTCGACGCCTTGGCGGCTCGCCTGACCGCTGGCGCCTTCGATGACGACGCCCCGCCCGCCCGGTTGCACGGCGACTTGTGGTCGGGCAATGTGCTCTTTGGGCCGGTCGGGGCGACGCTGATCGACCCGTCCGCGCACGGCGGGCATCGGCTGACCGACCTGGCGATGCTGGCGCTGTTCGGCGCCCCGCACCTGGACGCTGTGTTTCAAGGATATGAGGAGGCGTCGACGAGCCTTCCCGACGGCTGGCGCGAGCTGATCGGCCTGCATCAGGTGTACCCGTTGCTGGTGCACGCGGCGCTGTTCGGTGGCGGCTACGGGCGGACCGCCGTCGCCCGAGCGGCGGATTATCTTTAGCGCTCGTCGCGCGGCCGCGGAGAACGGCCGCCAGCCGCGCGCTTGTCAGACGCGGGTCTGCTCGGCGCGCACCCAGGCGAGCAGACCCGGCATGGCCCGCTCAAGCTGCTTCTTGACGGCCTCGAACCCCGAGTCGGGGCCGTACCACGGGTCAGCGATGCCTGTCCCGGGCGTGGCGGTGGGATCGAAATCCGTCATCAGCGCCAGATTCTCGGCGTCCGGCGCCAGGCGGCGCATGCGGTCCAGATGGAGCCGTTCCATGGCGACGACGAGGTCCGCCCGGTCGATCTCGTCTGCGGTTATCTGGTGCGCGCTGTGGTCTGCGGCGCGGTACCCGGCCGCCCGCAGCACCCGCGCGGCCCGGCGGTCGATGGGCCGGCCCAGTTCTTCGGTCGACGTGGCGGCTGAGGTGAACGTCACGTCCAGTCCGGCGTCGCGCGCCATGCGCTCGGCGATGCGCTCGGCCATCGGCGAGCGGCAGATGTTGCCCCAGCAGACGAAGATGACCGACGGCTGGTCGGGGGCGGCGGGACTCGGGGGCAAGATCATTACTGTCTCAGCCTAGCGGTTGCGGGGCGAGGGCTGCTTCGCCTCAATGCGGCGCCACTCGGTGTCTCCCAGAGCGCGCTGAGCGGAACGGCGCGAAGTCGCGGTCCGAATGAGACTGTGCGAGCCCCGGTGTGCAACAGGTAGCCGCCAAGGAAGTCCTCGCCGGTGCGGGCTTGGAGATGGCGCAACCCAGCGAAATGTTCGGCGCGCGGGGTGGACGTTGCTTTGACCTCTATGCCGACGACCTGGAAGTCTGGAGTCTCTAGCACGATGTCGACTTCGACCCCGTCTTTGGTTCGGTAGTGATACATGTCCGCGCGCGCATCCGCCCAGCTGAGCTGTCGAGCTATCTCCATGGCGACGAAACCCTCCAGGAGACCCCCCAGCTGGCTGTCCGGGCGGGCCAGTGCCGTCTCGTTCAGGCCAAGGATGGCGGCTGCCAGCCCGGAATCAACGAAGGTGGCTTTTGTGGCGCGGACCGTTCGGTTCGTGGTGTTGCGGGACCATGACGGTGTCTGTGCGGTGAGGTAGACCTCCTCCATCAACCCGAGATAGTGATCAACGGTTGGCCGGGAGATTCGCAAGAGGCTCGCCAGGCTGGCCGGTTGCAGAAGCTGGCCTGATCGCGCCGCGACGAGATTGAGCAGCCGGCGCATCTCGTGGCCGTGCCTGATCTCGGATAGTTGCAAGACGTCACGGTTGATCAGATCGGCCAAATACGATTCGTGAAAGGCGCGCCGACGGCGCCCAGCGCGAGCCACCGCCTCGGGGAACCCACCGCGGACCACGCGTTCGACATAGTCGGCCCTGGTCAGTTCGGAGGAATGGAAAATCTCGGCGTCCCGGTGAAGCACAGCATCCACGAAGCCGTCTGGAGCGCCGTCGATCTCGCCTTGGGACAGTGGCCACAAGGTGACGGTTTCCATCCGGCCAACCAGGGTGTCGGGCAGGTTCCGCATCCCGAGAACGCGGGCGGATCCGGTTAGCAAGAAGCGTCCGGGAACGAACTCGAAGTCGACCAGCTCCTTGATCGGAAGCAGCACGTCAGGACAGCGCTGGACCTCGTCGATGACCATGGTGGGCGCCAGCCGGACGAACTCGACCGGGTCACGGCGCGCCCCCGCCAACGTGTCCGGGCTGTCAAAGGTGTGCCAGGCCATCGACCGGTCTCGCGCGACTTGCGTGACCAAGGTCGTCTTCCCGGCTTGGCGGGCGCCATTGACTAGCACGACCCTGGTGTCGGCGAGCGCATCCGTTATCCGTTTGCGCGCGTGCCGCGGCATGATCCGCCCGATCGGAGACTGAGGGATCTGGGCCATAGGGTCAAGTGTGGCACGACCAGCTGCGGATGGACGCATGGGTAACCTGCACATAGCCGGGCCACGGGCCTGCACATGGCCGGAGCGTGGACCTGCATATGGCCGGAAGCGTGCGCCTCGGATCCGCTCACTCGCGCGCTGCGGCCCATGAATGATGACTCGCCGGGGCGCCTGGCGCGGTGGACAGGGGCAGTCGGTCACCAGCTCAGCGCGGTCACGATCTGGGTCAGTTGTTTCACGGTGAGCGGCGGGCGCGGGCCGGACACGGCGTAGGGGTTGTCGGTGGAGCCGACCACGTTGCTCACCGTCAGCATGATCTCCAGGCCGTCGGTGCGCTCCAGAAAGATCATGTACTCACAGGCCTGCGAGCCGTCTGTTGGGATCTCGGGATTCTTGTTCTGGAACCAATCGTCACCGCGAAGGAGCGAGGAGACCGTCAGTTTGGAGCCGTCGGGCAACTTCGTGGTGGTCAGTTGACAGGTGGGGCGCGGGCCATCGGCACAAGCCGACGTTTCATTCAGCGGGCTGATGACAGACACCATCAGGTAGAACTCCCCGGAGCGCCCACCGGCGCTCAGCGTCCCACTGAGGGACGCGCTTTGCAGGTCGGTGGGGGCGTTGGCGTCAGCTCCTTGCCAGCGCGTCGGGGTGATTGTCGCGGTGGCGCCCAGTGCCGCGCGCAGGCCGCGCGTCAGGGTGGCCCGGCTGGATGGCAGCTGCCCCACCGGTCCCGGCAGGGTGAGCGACCCGACTTCCCCCAGAGCGCAGTCAAGTGCGGCGGGTTTGCTGGTCGAGCCGTCGGGGGGTTCAGTGGTCAGGTTCCCGTTCTTGTCCCACCACAGAGCGTTGCCAGATGCTCCCCATACCGACGACCACGGCATGTAGGTCCCGGCTGGCACCAACAATTGGACCCCAATTCCGACCACATAGCTGCGGTCGGCCTTGTTGGTCACGTTCACCATGAAGTTGAAGATGGTCGTGCCGGCGGTGCTCGGGTTTGTGATGGTCCCGGTGATGGCTCCGCCATTGACGCAGCCGGTGATCGTCACATACTGGGCCGGGTTCGCCAGTTGCGTCACTGGCCCCGGGGATTTCGGCGCGGCGGACGTCGGCGCGGGCACTGTCGCTGAAGCGGTGGTTGCTGTCGCGCCCGGCGATGCCGGCGCCGAGCTGAGCGATGGCGGGCTGCTCACCGGCCCGCCGGCCCGGCCGTTGCCGCTGTCGCTAGCAGGGCCGGTCGCCCAGGGGCGGGCGACGATCATGCCGACCCCGCCCGCGACGAGCGCGACCGCCGCGGCCGCCGCGAGCGGCGCGAACCGGCCGGTGCGTCGACGCGCCCGAGCCGGGCGGGATGGGCCGGCGGGGGCCAGGCCGTCGCCAGCGGCTTCCTGCTGGCTCGCGTGAGCGTCCGCGAATTCCCGGCCGCGCCGGTGAAGATCGTCAAACACCGCATGCAGATCGTCGAGCGAATTCATCGCAGGTACTCCGTAACAGGTTCAGGCGTCGTGAACAGCTCGGCCGTGGGCGCGGCCGTGGGGTCCGGATCGGTTCGATCGCGCCGCTGGCGCCGACCTGGGCACGCCGCCGGGGCGCTGCCACTGGCGGCGATCCGCAGCGCGCGCAGCGCGCGGGAGACGTAGGTGCGCACGGATCCTTCTCGGCAGCCGAGATAGCCGGCGATCTCGGCGTCGGACAGGCCCAGGTAGTAGCGCAGCACCACGGCGGCGCGCTGTTTGCGTGGCAGCGCGGCCAGCCGGGTTCGCATCTCGTCGCGTTGGGCGTACCCGGCTTCGATGGATTCGACCGGCTGGTCGACCTCAAGCGGATCTGCGGCTGGACGAACGAACTTCAGGCGCCG